>CAIPFS010000194.1 GCA_903864375.1 uncultured Verrucomicrobiota bacterium | reverse complement strand
CCAACCAATTTTGCCGATAAGACCACCCGGGATTATGGCGGTTGGGACACGACCGCAGCCAACGTTTTCACGCCGTACATGTGGTTTGCCAACTTCTCGGCCAGTCCTGCGGTCAAGTTTCTCGATCTCCAGGGTAAGCCGACGGCGGATTCGCCGGATTTGGAGCCAGCCTGGCCCAGGAAAACCGCGGAATTGGACAGCCGTCGTGCTTTCATCACCCATCGCGTCAGCGACACGCCAGGAACCAAGCTCTGGGACCTGGGACATCTCGGTGCCTTCGATGGCGGAAGCCAGAGCAAACCGTTGTTCGCCTGGTCCATCACGCCGGACCAACCCGTCGGTCAGGCGGACGGAAGTGTGATCATCCGCAAGAAAAGCAATATCCGGGCCCGCGCCATGGGTGGACCCAGCGCCGATACCCGGTATTACTATTAAATCCGGATGGACGTTGCTGCCCTGCCATCGTCCGCTCTTCGCCCATCGACCCCAGCCCAATCCCCATTTTATCCCGCCATGGACTCTGCAACGACCGTAAAAGTGACCTTCTACCTGGATGTGATTTCATCCTGGTGTTGGTGGACCGAACCCACCTGGGCTGAACTCAAGCGCCGCTTCGAGGGACGCGTCCAATTCGACTGGAGGATTGCCCTCGTGCAGGGCGACGGCTTCCCGGCTTCCCGCGAGCAGTTGGAATGGTTTTATCGCCGGAGCGGCATTTTGACCCGCTCCCCGTACCGGTTGAATGCGGGTTGGCTGGAGCCCGGACGGCACGAATACCTGGTCCCGAATCTGGTCGCCGAGGCGGCTCGCGACCTCGGTATCACCGACGATCGTGCCCGACTCGCCATAGCCGCTGCCGCTGTCCGGGATGGAAGCGAGATCAGCCGGTGGGACGTATCGGTTTCAGCGGTGGCAGAGGCCACGGGATTGGACGCCGAAGCTCTTCGATCCCGGGCTCAATCGCCGGAAGTGGAAGCCCGCATCCGGGCTTCGACCGCAGAATTCCATTCCCTGAAGATCAGCCAGCGCCCGGCGTTTGTGGTGGAAAATGGGATCGGCGATCGGGCCGTCCTGTCCGGTCTGGCTGTTTTGGAGCCACTGGTGAGTGTCACCGAGGCCATGCTGGCGGATGCCGCTGCCTATGCGTCGTTTGCCGCCCAGTTTGGCGGACCGCCGGAGGCCTAGCCAAAGTGGGGCTGTCCCTCGGACCCCGGGGGGCCTATTCCTTCCCTGCGGTGAATGGCACCCAGGGCTGTGTGGGCCTGTCCTTCAACAGGCCGCGCTGCCAGTCGTATTGGGGATGCTGGCGGAGGAACTTTTCGGCGATGAACGGACGCCCGTCGGCGCAACCCCATCGGCCCTCAAAACTGAGTGTCCGCGCTAGTTTGGAATCCACCACCTTGCCGTCGAAGGTGCCCGACGGATGATACGGTTCGCCGCCACCGAATTCCCCGCGGTCCAACTCGAAATGTCCGCAGAGCGATCGTGATCCCGGATTGTGCCGTTGAAGGTACACATCGTAGTCATCCGCCAGAAACTCGCGGGCGTTCCGGGTGGTGATCCGTCCGCGATGTTCCTCCAGCAATTGCTTCCATCGCAGCCGGCGGGCCGCGGAAGACTTCCGGATGTCCGTCTCGCTCCGGTCAGTTTCCATGCGCAGGAGGGCGAGGTCCTCGGCCACATTGGAGCCTGCAAAATAGCCGTCGCGAGAGGTTTCCCAGCCGATGTACTTCAGGCCGAGCTCCAGACGGGCGATTTCCCCGCTGCGCGTATCCCCGATCAGCCAGGCGTTGGCATAGCCCCCGTTGTTGCCTTTCTTCATAATCTCCGCCCAACTGACCAGATTGGTGGCATCCTGGGTGGCCCGACGGAAGCGGACGAATTCCGGAATGCCGTTGGTATCAAAACTGGTAAAACCTCCGATGGTGGTTTCGCAACCGACCAGGCCGGAATCGGTCAGAAAAAAATCCGTCCCACTGTGGATGAATCCCGGCTGGGTCTGCATCAGGATGCGGTGGCCCCGGGTGGGAACCAGGTCCAGGACCACATAGGCCGAGGCCTCCACGAAATCGAACATGGTGTTGTGGCCCATGACAATACCGTGGTCGGCCGTCCATGAGCCCGTGGCGATAAAGGCACTGCACCGCTCGTGCGCCGGTTGGCCGATTTCGTCCTTGGAATCACCCAGCCGTTTTTTCTCCAGGGGCCACCAGTAGTCCTCAAATTCCAATTGGCCGTTGTAGGCGACCAGTTCGTCCCGGCGGGTCGTGACCCCTGCCGCCTGCAAGCCTTCGACAATGCCGTCGATTTCATCGAGGTCCTCGGCGTCCACCTTGGGCGTGAGGAGCTCCGCCGCCTTTCCCACCAGCCATTCCCAGGTCATGCCGCTCCGATAAGTCCAGGCCTTCCGGTGGATTCGGAGTTCCTCGCGAATTTCCGGTGCCAGAAGGTAGCCATGTTGAAATCCCCGGGCTTTGGCGTCGCCCTCGATGTGCAGGTAAATCCAGCCCGCTTTTGCGGACCGTTTGGCGCCGGCCATCAGTCGTTGCTGGTCCGGACTGAGGTCGCCGGCCCATGCCGTAGACAATCCGACCATGCACATCCCCAGTTCGACCCAAGTCCTGAATCTCATTCCTGAACGGTGTGGTGTGGATTCCCGGCAAGGCAAGGAGGCATTTGTCCGGGGCGCAAAATGACAGAGGGACAGGTCAGTTGTAATGACCGGCTCGAAGGTCTTTGCGTAATTGGAGCTCAGGGTGCCACGTTGAAGCGCCAACGGCGCGGTAATATCCCAGCCTGGGTCGACGGCCCAGGTCGTGTCACAAGTTACGTCTGAGGGCTGAAAGCCCGATCCAATCCACCACGGTGTCCTCCGTGGTTGCGATAAATTGAATGCAGATCGTGGGGATATCAGTACGGTTTCCGAGATGGAAACGGACATTCGATGGCGTCAACGCTTTCAAAATTTCGAACGCGCCTTTTTCCTTCTGAGAGACGCTCTAAAGGAGGGAACCTCAAAATTGAATTCACTCGAAAAGGAGGGAACTGTTCAGCGTTTTGAGTACTCTTTTGAGTTGGCCTGGAAAACCATCAAAGACTATCTCGAAGCGGAGGGTGTCGTTTTTTCCACCCTGACACCGCGCCAGGTTCTCAAGGATGCCGTAGCCGCTGGTTTGCTCACGGACGGGCAAGTGTGGATTGAAATGCTCGACCATCGAAATCTGCTTTCCCACACCTACGATCGGGCAACCTTCGAAACGGCCGTGGATGCCATTCAAGCGCACTATCTCCCCGCGATGGACCGGTTGCATCAATCCTTCGTCGTAAAGACCCGTCTATGACAACAGCACCATTGAACGGGAAGGAATTGGACCTGATTCGTGACCTGTTCCGGCATCACCCGGACGTTCAGGAGGTCCGGATCTTTGGTTCCCGGGCCAAGGGAACACATACTCCTCGCTCAGACGTGGACCTCGCCGTTTGGGGAATGGATTCGGTCCTGAGGGTGGAGCATTTGGCCGCCGAGCTGGACGAATTGCCGCTCCCCTACCGATTTGATGTTCAGGCGTTTGAGCAGATTTCGCATGAACCGTTGCGGGCCCATATCGAACGGGTCGGAATCGCCATCTACCGGCGCGTCGACTAGGTGGATTGCCACCGCTTCAGACGCGTCTCCAGGCGTTGGAGACGACCCGCATCCTGGTCGAGCCCCGGGAAGTCCTGAGCGAGTTGTTGCGCCGTGGGGATGGAACCCCAGGCGGTGACCACAAACACTTCCCAGACCCGATCGGGGGATAGATCGAGCTCCCGGGCCTGACGCCCAAATCGTTGACGCAGGGTTTGGCGCCATTCATCGAGATGGGCGGGGGCGGGCAGGGCGTGACGTCCCACCCAGGGAAGCCATTCCCGAATCTGGCTCTGATGGCACCACGATTCCAATCCGATCAATTCGAAGCAGGATTCCACATCGACGGCCACGTCGAACTGGTTGGCACCGGCCTGATAGGCGTCGTAGGTGTTGAGAATGACTGGAGTCTTCAGCCAGCGAGGCGACGGATCATCGGGTGCCCCGGACGGACCGGGAAAGGCATGGGGCACATTGATCATGTAGGCGATCCGTCGGACCGCCTCGGCGACGGTCCAATGATCCGGATGCACACCCGCCAGCGGGTCCGAGGGGAGAGGCGGGCAAATCAGGTAGTCGGGCTCGAAGGCCCGGATTTCCAGCCAGAGGGCCTCCAGCAACTCGGACGTCAGGACCCGGCAGCCCTCGGCAAACGGCTCGCCATTGCGCTGCCTCAACAGGGAAAACTGGTAGCCTCCCAGCTCGGCGCTGGCGGCCTGTTCCGCCAGCCGGATCCGTCCGGTTTCGGCGCGGGAAAGCCGGTGATGACCGGCCCGGCCATCGGTACAGACCAGAACCCGCCCGGTAAAATCGGAGCCGAGTTCCCGTCTCCACCGTTCAAAGGTCCCCGCGCTGCAAAACTCGAAGTCGTCGAAGTGCGCGTGAACATGGAGGACCTTCATGGGAGCAACGGAGAATGGTGGGCGAGGAGGGATTCGAACCCCCGACCAACTGCGTGTAAGGCAGCTGCGCTAACCGCTGCGCCACTCGCCCGCATCCACCACCTGTTGATACCGGGGTGGCCGGGATTTGCCAAGCGCGGACCGCGGGTTCAGGCGAGACCCTCGTTCTTGAGAATCCAGGCGGCGGCCTCGGCCAGGTCGTTCACCACCGGGGCGCCATTCAATTGATCGGCCTCGTTGAGCTCCACCTCCCGACCGTATCCGGTGCGAACCAACAGGCTCATCTTGCAACCGGCGTTCCATCCCGCCTCCAGGTCAATCCGCTTGTCCCCAATCATATAGCTGCCGGTGAGGTTGATCCCGTGATGACGATGGGCATCGAGCAACATGCCCGGGGCCGGTTTACGGCGTTCACTCGGCTGATGCGGGGCTTCAGGGGCAAAATAGATGCCGGTGAACCGGACTCCCTCGGGATCGAGCAACTCATGCATGCGATCGTGAACGCGGTGCATATCGTCCTCGGTGTAGTAGCCGCGTCCGATCCCGGCCTGATTGGTGACCACCACCAGCAGGAATCCGGCGTCCTGAAGCTGCCTCAACGCCCGGGCCACCCCGGGGATGAGTTCAAATTCCTCCGGCTTGTGCAGGTAATGGCGCTCGACGTTGATGGTTCCGTCGCGATCGATAAATACAGCTCGCTTCATGAAAGTTTGGTAAAACTGGCCAGCAGCTCTCCGGGGGTCACTGTGGCCGTTCCCACCTTGCCGACGACCACACCCGCCGCATGATTGGAGAAAATGGCGGCTTCGACGGGCGAAGCGCCGGCAGCGATGGCCATGGTGAAGCTGGCGATAACAGTATCGCCAGCACCCGAGACATCGAAGACCTCCTTGGCCACGGTCGGGATATGAACCGGCGGCTGATGGCGCTGGCACAGCAGCATGCCCAGTTCGCCGATGGTGATCAGGAGCAGGGCTGGTGCATGGTCCCGGAACAGCGCCTCCGCCACCTTCATCAACTGGGTGTCCTCAAGCGGATTATCCCGGCGGGTGGTATCCTCCAGCCCGGCCAGTTCAAAGGCCTCTTTGCGGTTGGGCGTGATGAGGGAAAGTCCCTTGAGGTCGAGCCGGTGGACGGGCTTGGGGTCGAGGCTGAGCCACTTGGCCCCTGCCCGACACCGTTCCTTGAGTCCATCGAGCAATGCCTGGGTGATGACCCCCTTGCCATAATCGCCCACACTGACGGCATCGGCTTCCGGCAGCAGCGCGTCGAGTTTTTTGAGCAGGGCCTGGGTTGCCCTGGCATCGATCTTGCCGCGGGTTTCGCGGTCAAGCCGGGTCACCTGCTGCTGATGGGCGACAATCCGGGTTTTGGTGGAGGTGAACCGGCCCTCGACTGCCAGCAATCCCGAGCAGCCGACGCCATCCTTTTCCAGCAGGTCTCCGAGATGTTTCCCGTTGGTATCCTCACCGATCACCCCGAAAATATCGGCCTTGCCTCCGAGGGCGGTGAGATTGCGGGCGACATTGGCGGCACCTCCGGGCATGAAATGTTCCCGTTCGAAGTCGACCACAGGAACGGGTGCTTCCGGGGAAATGCGCGAAACGCGACCCCAGATGAACTGATCGAGCATCACGTCACCCACCACCAGCACCCGGGTACGGGCGGCGGCATCGAGCAATTCACGAATTCGGGTCGGAGACAACGTCACCATGGCGGGCAAAGCCTAGCCCGACCGGGCCGCGGGCGGCAATCGAGGAAAGCGGGGGGAATGCAAGCAGGACGCATTCGCCGCTATGAGACCCCTGGCGGGGACTCCAAGGCCGTGTTCCATCATCACGTAGCGCAGACTGTCGTTTCTTCCGAATAACAGCTTTTCTCTCCGACCACACGATTCAAGTACAACCTATTGAACAAGAGCTACATCGGGCGAGGCTCCCGCTGAGCCGCGGCGGTCCGCACCACGCCTGCCCGGCATGTTCCATCCTGTCTGACCCTGGAGCCTCATGGGTCGGGTGGGGCGCTGCTGCTGTATCGCCGAGTTTCCAGTCGGCACGTCTGCACCCCATTCCAATGACCGCGACTCGCGGACAGCCTAGTCCATTTGAAATCGAGCGTTTCGTAGCATCTGTACTGGAATGACAGTCCTGTGAGGAGCGCAGGATTGAGTGATGCTTTCGAAAAAAGTTTCCACCCCGAAAAAAGACGACATTCTTGAAAACGGCGTCTTCATCCGTCGAACAAGCCCAGTTCGACCGTGTTGTAATGTTTCTTAAGCAAACGCGAATGTTTCCGTTCCGAGCTGTCTACAGTCATCCTGCCGATGCGTCCCCCCGGACGGGAGACCGATCCCAGTGCTGGTTCTCTTACCAACTCCCGTGGTCGTACTGTGTAGCAGAAATTCGGTTGGAGGCGGCGGAAGTTCGGGAGTTCTACAAGCTCGAAGCCATCTCGGGAGGCTGGGACAAATGGTCGTCGACAGAATTGTTGACATTCGATTTACCAAATGGTCAGAATTTATGGGGATTTTAAAAACAGGAATTAAGAAATTAAATCGGATCATCTTATCAAAATGAGCCCCGGCACAGCCCCCTCCATTTCACCAGTTCGGACGTCCTTGCAATCCGTTGTGGCCTATTGGATATGGATTCTCGCGAGCTTCGTACTCCGTGCGGAACTCATCTACACCACGAACGACAACACGATCACCATTACCGGTTTCGCTGGACCAGCATCGAGTGTCGTCATTCCGGAAACCATTTCCGGACTGCCGGTTGTGGCGATTGGTGCCGGGGCCTTCAAAGGCAAGTTTTACATTACGAAAGTGCTCGTCCCTGACACCGTGACGAGCATCGGGGATTCCGCATTTCTAGGCTGCACCGGGTTGAGGACGCTGCAAATTCCGAGTAACGTAACCAACATCGGGTCTGGGGCCTTTGGCCAATGTTTTAACCTGACAAGCATGGTCATTCCTGAAAGTGTGACCAGCCTTGGAGATGATTTATTTCATTACTGCCCGGGGCTCACGAATGTCACGATCCCCAGCCATCTGACGGCGATCGGAGCCAATATGTTTAATAGCTGCACTGCATTGAAGGGGATCAGCATACCGACCAGCGTACTGAACATTGGCGACGGAGCGTTTCGAGACTGCACAAGTATAACCGCTGTTATTGTCCCTGACCAAGTCACAAACATTGGAACTGCGGCATTTTGGGGATTACGCGGGCTTACCAATCTCATTATTGGAACCAACGTCTTTAGCATAGGTAATCATGCCTTTTATCACTGCTCGAGCGTGACAAACCTAATCCTCCCTGACAGCTTGAAAAGCATCAGAGAGGCAGCCTTCTCGTGCTGTCAGAATCTGACAAGCATCATTCTACCAAATGGATTGACTAATATCGGAAGTCTTGCATTTTCGTGCTGCGGCAGCCTAAATAGCATCTCAATACCCGCAAGCTTGATGAGCATTGGCGCTGAGACGTTCAACGCATGCACAGCCCTGACAAGCGTCATCATACCTGAAACCGCGACGATCAACGGAGATAGTCTGTTCGCATTCTGTCGCAGTTTAACGAACGCAACCATACCCAGCAATGTGACCAACATAGGGAATAGGATGTTCCGTGACTGCTCAAGCCTGGAGAACTGGACGATCCCTAGCGGTGTAACGACTATCGGAACTGAGGCGTTTGCAGGCTCCTTTCGCCTTAAAAATCTCACCTTACCACAAGGCGTGGTCAAGATCGAAGCCGCTGCGTTCCAGAATTGCGCTGGCCTGTCGCAGATGGTGATCCCCAATCGTGTCACGACCATCGGAGACTACGCGTTGGAGGGGTGCACGGGGTTGTCTAGTGTGAACATTCCGGAGAGCGTGACGAATATCGGGGCAGCAGCATTCAAATCTTGTTTCGGTCTCATCAACATGAGCATCAGCGGCCAGGTCACGAACATCGGAGACAATGCGTTCTTCGGCTGCACCGCCCTGACGAGCGTCACCCTACCCACCAGTCTTGTTAGCATAGGACTGAACACGTTTTCCTTTTGCACGAGTCTAGTGAAAGTGAAGATCCCCAAAGGTGTTGTCAGCCTTGGGGATTACGCGTTTTCAGATTGTCCGAGCCTATCAGGCATTGATATCCCGAACAGCGTGACTCGTATCGGGGTCGGCGCGTTCCAATCCTGCGTAGGACTCAACCACGTGACGATCCCGGATAGCGTGACGAGCCTTGGGGATTATGCATTTTGGCGATGCTCCGGGTTGACCAGCATCACTTTTGAAGGCAATCCCCCTCCCGAGCCAATAGCGCTCTTTTCTGATGCAACCCCGGCGATTTATTACCTTCCGGGAACGACCGGTTGGGGAGCAGCCTATGCCGGTGGACCCGCATTTCTATGGAATCCGACCGCGTCACCGGTGGACCCTCGGTTTGGCATTACGAACGGGGTGTTCGGGTTCAATATAACCGGCACACCGGAAATCACGGTTGTTGTAGAGGGATCCACCAATCTGTCCTCGGAATCTTGGGCGACAGTCAGTACAAATATACTGAGCGGTGGTTCATTCTATTTTACTGACCCGGTGTCGGTGACGATCGGCAGGGAATTCTACCGTTTTCATACCCCTTGATTCCGGTTCCCAACCGGTATTGGTTTATTCATCTATTGTTAGAACATCGACGAATTGACCCGCGAAATTGTCTCAGAGCGTCCTCCATGAAACCCTTTGAATTCGATACGACGCAAGTAAACACAGTGGCTTCCAGTCGTTGGATGACAATGCAAAAAGTGCTACAGTTTTTTCTGGGACTCAGCGTCTGGGTCTTGTCGGGCTCAATGCTTCATGCGCAGTTCCGGTATTCAATCAATACCAACACTGTCACAATCACCGGCTATTCCGGATATATTATCGATCTGACCATTCCGGCAACCATCGATAATTTGCCCGTAGTGGCAATTGGTAATAGGGCTTTTACCGATCAAAGATACTTGACGACAATTGACATTGGCAATAATGTGACATCTATTGGAGAATCCGCGTTCGTCGGCTGCGATTCCCTGACGGTTGTGACTATAGGCGACCGTGTGACGAGCATTGGGGCATTGGCCTTCTATGGAACGTCGTACCTGACCTTTTTGACAATGGGGAGTAACGTGACGAGCATCGGCAATTACTCGTTCTACGGATGCTGGCGAATGAAGAGCCTAACCATTCCGAACAGCGTCACTAATATTGGAGCCTATGCGTTCACCGGTTGCTCCAGCCTCACCAACGTGAGCATTCCAGATTGTGCAAAAACGATTGGGCTGGCTGCGTTCGCTGGTTGTTCGGGACTGACAGGTTTGAGCATCGGAAATGGCATAGCTGCCACGGGAGACTCCGCTTTTGCCGGTTGCTCCAGCCTCACCAACGTCACCATTCCCGACAGCATCACCAAAATCTGAGAGAACGCGTTCGGTAGTTGTTTCGGTCTCAAAAATGTCAAGATTGGTCAAAACGTCTCCAACATCGGAGCCTCTGCCTTCACCAGTTGCTTCAGCCTGGCGAGCATAATCATGCCGGAAAGCACATTGAATATCGGCACGAATGCGTTCGCAGCCTGCACAAGCCTCGTGAGCGTGGTCATTCCGAATAATGTAACCAACATCGGGAATTATTCCTTTGGAGGATGCAGCAGCCTGACGGCATTTGCTGTAGAAGAGGCTAATCAATACTATAAGAGTGTTGATGGAGTCCTTTTTAACAAGAGTCGTAACGTGATAATACAATATCCGCCGGGAATGCAGAGGCAATTGTCTTACGTTATTCCCGAAAGCGTGAAATGGATCGGGGATTGGTCATTTAGAGGTTGCACGAAACTCACCAATATCATTATCGGCAACCATGTGATTGACATTGGAAGCGGTGCCTTCGGTGGATGTGTCGCCTTGACAAGTTGTATGGAGATCGGAAAGCGTCGTGTAGGGAAAGAGTGTAGGATAGGGTGTAGAT
>CAIPFS010000193.1 GCA_903864375.1 uncultured Verrucomicrobiota bacterium | reverse complement strand
CTCTGGGTGGCATTGGCCTGGGCGTTACCCGCCTGATCATAGGCACCGCACACGAGAAGGCTGGGGCCGAGAAGTCCGTCTGTGGTCACCGGTTCGAGGGCATCCCCCGCGACCTGCTCCCGCATGAATTGATCGTACGGTTTATCCCGGTTGAAACTGCGGATGACATAGTCGCGGTAGGGCCACGCGTTTTCGCGCAACCGATCGTATTCAAACCCCGTGCTTTCACTAAAGCGCGCGAGGTCAAGCCAGTGGCGTCCCCATCGCTCACCGTAATGCGGTGAAGCCAGGAGACGTTCCACAAGCCGTTCGTAGCGTCCGGGCGACGCATCCGCCTGATAGCGGGCGAGGTCCTCGGGAGTCGGGGGCAACCCAATGAGATCGAAATAGAGTCGCCGGACGAGGTCCGCCGGTTCCGCCGGAGGCGATGCCTTCAATCCGTGTTCGGACAACCGGGCTCGAACGAACGCATCGATCGGATGGCCCGGGCCGGGAACAGCTGGATGCCGGATCGGTTGATAGGCCCAGTGCTGGCTTGGCTTTGCCTCCGAGGACTGTGATGGCGGCTGGGCTCCATCGGGTGCGTTTGTGGCGATGCCAGCCGATGTCTGGAGACAGCACGACAGCAACGCCGTCAAGGCGGTCGCCCCTCTTCTAAAACATGGAGCCGGAACAGACATCGTGCTAGGGACGATTCATTATCACCGGTAACGGAATACGTCCATTGAGGTTTCGCGACGTCCCCGGCGTTTGACGACGGGCAGCCGATGTAGCGCCGGTTTTCAAACCTGCCGTTCCGCAGGCCTCCAGGCCTGCCGGGCCGTGGGGTGAATCGGAGAGCATCGGGGCGGGGTGCGGCGCAGCCGACAAGAATGTCGGCGCTACGGCGTAGCGCGGTTCGGACCCACGTGCGGACGAGACGTCCGCGTTCCCAGGTTAGGGCCGTCCTTCATCTGGAATTTAGCCAGATTTCCGTGGTTCTTGACCACAATCCCAAAACCCGGAAACACTGACTTGATGGACTTCGATTTGCGGCCAGCCACCAACGATGATCAGGAGGCCATCCAAACATTGATTTTTGGTGTCCTGAGGGAGTACGGACTCAAGCCGGATCCCGACGGGACCGATGCGGATCTCCGAAACATCGGGGACTATGCCACGTTCCATCACGGGCGTTTTGATGTCCTGGTGGACCCGACAGGCCGCATCGTCGGGACCGTTGCCCTGGTCCAGCTCAACCCGAAGACCTGTGAATTGAGAAAGATGTACCTCGACCGGCGCGTCCGGGGACACGGGTTGGGGAGTCGCCTTCTCCATCACGCGCTGGACACAGCCCGGCGGATGGGATTCCAGCGAATGGAACTGGAGACGGCGTCGGTGCTCAGCGAGGCGGTGGCGCTTTATGAGAAACACGGATTCCGGACGTTCACCCATTGCCCGGAGGCGTGCCGATGCGACCTGGCCTATTATCTGGACTTGAACGTTCCCCTTTCGGGCGACTCAACGCCGACGGCTTCGCACACCTCACCTCCTCTTCCGGGTCGATCCCGGATCGTGTTGCAGGAGGCAGGCTGCTGACCAGCGGATCCCCGGCGAGTCAACCGATCAGGGTTCCCAGCAACATGTGAGCGTAGGGGACAAATCCAGCCCCCTGAAGTGTTGCGCGGGAAGCCAGGTTTTCCGTTGAACATCGGGCGGCGGGAATCGCCCCGAGTCGGTAGCACTCCTTCTTCAGTTCCTGAACCAGGTACCGCCCGAATCCCTGACGCCGAAATGGTTCCTGGATTTCCATGTGCACGTCCCCGTACGGCCGATTGTAATGGAATAGAATGCCACCGGTGCCGATCACCGCCCCGTCGTGTTCCAGATTCCATTGGCCCCCGCCCTGCCGGAGGTCCATGCAGGCGCGAATTTCGTTGTCCGGTGTCACCTGGCGCAGCACGGCACCGTTGCCGGAATGGCGGGTTGCCACCTGATCGGCGAAAACGATCCGTTCGCTGGCGATGTCGCGGGCATACGCGTGCAACATCACCGTGAGCAGGACCTCATTGGACTGGACCTCGAAATGACGGGCATCGCAGACGGAGAGGAACGCCTCAAAATGATCAAACGCCTGCAGGCGATGTTCCGGCAGCAGGTAGAACTCGAAGATGGTGGGCTTATCCTTCCACGGACCGCCGATGGCCACCGTGCCGAAGCCGATCAGGCACGCCCCAGAATCGATCCGATAGGTCCGGGTCCAGCCATCGCGACGATGGATGGAATCATGCACAACCTGGCAATTCATCTCCGCCCGAAAGCGGGTCCGAAGCGGCAGGATGTCCCCCGGGGGGGAAAGGTTCACCCGGGCCGAATTCCTGGGTGTTGTCGTAGCGGAGGTTGAACCGGAAACCCGATTGGTGTCGGGCGAATCAGGATCACCTGATGGACGGGAGCTCATGGATGAGCGGGCTGGATATGAGAGAACTCTGCCAGAATCAATCCATTGGCATAGGGGTAGCGTGACCGATAGGGATGCTGCGCCGCCGTGGCAAGGTCACACGAAATCCATTTCCGGGGTCCCTGTCTCCAGAAGCAATCGAGGCGATCCGGCGACAGGGATCCATCGGCCAGCAATCGATCCAGGTCGGGATTATATCCGGTGGGAAAGGTGAGGAAGAGACGGCCCTTTTCGGACAGCAGCGACCGGCAGTGGCGTACACAGGCCTGGATCTTTTCGCCGGACGATCCGGGTGCGTCATCGTCGAAGCCGATGTGTTCAAAAGTGGAGATGGAGAGAATAAGATCAAACTTCTCCACCGGATTGAACTCGATGATGTCCGAGTTGATCACCCCGGGGGACTTTTCATACT
>CAIPFS010000192.1 GCA_903864375.1 uncultured Verrucomicrobiota bacterium | reverse complement strand
GGCTTCGGGGGCGGCAGCAGGATGCCGGGGGAGGAATTGGGGGTGTTTTCCCGCTCGGTCGCCTCGTTCTCGCCAAAGACGCCGACCAGGGCTTCCACCTTGTCGTAGTACGGCGCCAGGTCCTTGTAATCAAACGGCCAGTCAAGCCCGAGGCCATCCCGGCTGCGGGGCTTGAAATCATATGGCCCCATGCGCAGGGAAATGCGGCCCCAGTGATTGGTCCGTCCGCCCAGCATCCGGGGACGCCACCAAATCCATTCCTGCTTGGAACCGAACGCCTTGTAATCGGCGGCGGCATGGAACTTGTCGGGCGAATCGCCCTTGTGCCGGGTGGTGTACGGTTCGCCGGGAACAAACCAGCCGCCATTGACGGTGGCATCGTGGAAGCCGAAGTGCTTGTCGGGTGTGCTGGATCCCCGAAGCGGCGCTTCTGCGGTCGTCTGAAACATCGGGGTTTCCTTGACCGGTTCGTAGTTGCGTCCCGCCTCGAGCATCAGGACTTTCACGCCCGCCTGGGCGAGCACGTAAGCGGTCTGGCCGCCGGCGGCACCCGACCCGACCACGATCACATCGTATTTTGACGCCGTCTTGCGATCCAACAACAGGGGCATGGGGAAACGAAACCGTCACGGCTGCCCAGCGTCAAGGCTGCGAACAGGCGATGATGGGAAAACAGCCAAAAAAGCGAAGCCAGAACCGGGACGATGGGGCGGCCCGAATCTTCGGCCCATTTCCGGCATCATTTCACCGCTTGGAATTCCATGGAAGGGGACCTACCCTTTTTCCCCATGGCGTTCTTCATGAGGTTCATGCTGGCGGTTGGAACGGGATTCGTCCTGTGGGCTCTGCTGTAACTCGTTTTGGCTACTGGCGGGACCCATTGTGCCTCCTGACCGTCGCCCTCTATGGATTGAATCGCTGGGGGATCAAACCATGGTCGCATTCGGAGTTCATCCACGGGCAGTTCAATGATCTGCTGCTGATCCCGGCCGCCCTGCCACTGGTTCTCTGGATTCAGCGCATCAGCGGACTCCGGACGTCGGACCAGCCCCCGTACCTGTCAGAAATCAGCCTTCACCTGGCCGTCTGGTCTCTGGTGAGCGAAGGGATCGGCCCATTCTTTTTTCACCACGGGACCGCCGACCTCCGGGATGTTTTCGCGTATACGATTGGAGCCATCGCCGCGGGGTTGTGGTGGCATCGCCGGGCATGGCCCATACAGAGAGTCGGACCGTGAGCTTCGATTCCCTTGCCCCGGTGTATCGGGCCATGGAATTCATCGCCGCCGGGCCGATGCTGCAGCAGTGCCGCACGGCGTTCCTCCCGGAGACCCGGAACTGCCGCCGGGCTCTGCTGCTCGGGGAAGGTCCCGGCCGGTTCCTGATGGAACTCGTCCGCCAGAATCCGACAATGGAAGTCACCTGCATCGAGCGAAGTCCTCGGATGCTGCGGGAGGCCCGATCCTCGCTTCAGAGAACGGGCCTGAATGGCTCCCGGGTGACCTTCATCGAAGGGGATGCCCTGACCTGGTCGCCGCCGGTGGACCGGTTCGATTTGATAGCGACCCATTTCTTTCTCGATTGCTTCCGCCCGGATGAACTCCGCGATCTCGTGCCCCGCGTGGGAAGCTCGGCTGCCCCAGGGGCGCTCTGGTTGATTGGGGATTTCTGTCTTCCAGACCACGGCTGGCAACGGCAGCGGGCAAGAGCCGTTCACGCCTTGATGTACGCATTCTTCCGGCGAACGACCGGACTGTCCGCCCGGCGATGGACACCGCCGGATGCCGACCTCGCGTCGGCGGGGTTCATGCGCATCGGTCGACGGCACTTCAACCTCGGCCTGCTTCAATCGGACCTGTGGTCGAAGGGTCCGAGGTGATCCTGATTCCGGGGCCTGACCTCCGATTTTCGCCCAATGTCCCACCCGCCAGGAGACCCCAGCAACGGCTCGATAACGGACATCATCTCCCCGCCCGCTTCAACTTCGCCAGTACCGCCTGCCTGATGGATGAGGCGTCTGCTGGTTTAAGGTCCGTCTCATCCAGCGGAGGCCACCCTCCATGCAATGGATAATAGAGACAGACGGCGAGGACGGTTCGTTCGTCGATGACCGACCTGGAGCCGCCAAACTTGTTGAGTAAATCCAGGGCCTTGGCTTGATCCTTTTCCTGAATGGCAATTAAGAATAGCCGAAAGACATCATTCTCCCGACCGCCCAGGAAATCCGCAGCGTCCGCCGCCGACATCTGAAACCGCTGGATCCAAATCCAGCGAAGAATCGTCCAGTCGTCCTTGCGTCCGAAGAATTCGATGGCCTTCCGCCGGTCTGCATGTCTGGAGTCGCGAAGCGCGGGGAGCAGGGGCAGGAACTCAGCGAGACGCCTCCCCGGAAGGTCGCCCGATTTTCCCTCCTCGTACCGCTCGACCAGCATCTCCACGATCTTTTCCATTCGTTTCGCGTCGTCATGGGCGGCGGCGTCCCAGATTTGGATCAGAAAGTCACTGTAACTGCCGCATTCGCTGTCGACCATGGCCCATTGCCGAATCCGGTCGTCCTTCATCGCGTAGCCCAGCAGGTAGACACTCTTCCCCATCCCGTTGGAAAATCGGACAGGATCCAGAATGTTCGCCCGCGATTGGGAATAAAACCGGCTGGCCGACTTCACGGCCCCGGACGCCGCATAGTTCCCCAAGATACGTGGTCCTATTCCGGAGTCGGGATTTTGCCAATAAAGGCCCTCCAGGACCTTCGCCCGATCGAAGTTATTCAATCCCCGGATTTTTTTGTCATAAAGGGCTTCCACCTGAAGTTCGGTGGGCTGAAACCTGCCGACGCCTGGACATCAAGCTCCGCGAGTACTTGGGTGTTGTCCTCCCTAAACTCGGCACTTGGCCCATCACACGCGTGGCCGAGCTCACTCCTACCGCTTGAAAAGCTGCTCGTAGTCGCTGACATCCCGGCAGTTTACCGCGGTCCGCTCGCCCCGATAGACGTCGTTGCCGGGACGGATACCTTGGAGCAGTGTTTAGGTTTTCGCTTAGTTTTGTTCGCTGCTTCAGTAGGGGCTGTTTTGTGCATTCGGGTTTTCAAGGTCGAATTGCATCCACTCAAGAGCAGGCTGGAAAACAGAATTCATAGCGCTGTCCTCCGCTGCTGATGTGCCCGCCGTTTCTGAGCTCGTAACCCCTTCGACTGGCGTCCCCAAAGCTATCGAAACGGATTATGAATGCACAGCGCCGCAGTTAGTATAATCAGTCGGCAGTTGAGTAGATAACGAAGTCATGATCGTTTTTACAAATCAAATAGGTAAGCGCTATATCAGATACGTACCATCTAAATGAGTACATAGCTTTGATTGAAGTGTATAGCCCGCTTGCATTTTCAACAAATAATCCAGACAATCCATCCCAATCATCAATAAGTATATAGACCTTTTCTTCACGATGTCTGAAAAATGCGTCAGCAAACTCATCGCCGGCAGCGTGATGGTATGATTCCGGATTACTGACCGCTTC
>CAIPFS010000191.1 GCA_903864375.1 uncultured Verrucomicrobiota bacterium | reverse complement strand
TGGATATCGGCGGCAAATCCGAGGGAGTCGTTTCCGCTTCCGAATTTGAGGATTTCGCCAACGTCAAACTCGGCGACCATGTCGATGTGCTCATCGAGCATGCCGAGGACAAGGAAGGCAACGTCCATCTTTCCAAGGAAAAGGCTGAATTTCAGCAGAATTGGGACCGGATTCAGACCATTTGCAACGAGGGCGGAACCGTCGTTGGCAAGGTCAAGGGGGTCGTCAAGGGCGGTCTTCTCATCAACATTGGCGTTGAGGCATTCTGCCCGTCGAGCCAGGTCGACGTCACTCCGCCCAAGAACCTGTTGACCTACGTTGGTAACTCCTACGAGTTCAAGGTCGTCAAGCTGAACCCCGACCGTCAGAACGTCGTTCTCAGCCGCCGCGAACTGGTTGAGGCCGAGCGCAATGCCCGTCGATCCTCGCTTCTCTCGGAAATGGTTCCGGGCGACATCCGCAAGGGCACGGTCAAGAACATCACCGACTTCGGTGCCTTCATCGACCTCAATGGCCTCGACGGTCTCCTGCACATCACGGACATGTCCTGGGGTCGGCTCAACCACCCGAGCGAACTGCTCAAGGTGGGACAGGAACTCGACGTCGTCGTCCTCGATATCAATCGCGAAAAGGAACGTGTTTCCCTCGGCCTCAAGCAGAAGGAATCCAATCCCTGGGACAACATCGAAGCCAAGTATCCCCTCGGAAACAAGGTCAAGGGCAAGGTTGTCAACCTGGTGCCGTACGGCGCGTTCGTCGAAATCGAGCCGGGTGTCGAGGGTCTGGTCCACGTCACCGAGCTCTCCTGGACCAAGCGTATTGCCAAACCGAGCGACGTGCTCAAGGTGGGTCAGGACCTGGAAGCGGTCGTGCTCGGTATCAATCGGGAGGAGCAGAAAATCTCCCTCGGCATCCGCCAGCTCGAAACCAATCCGTGGGATGTGGCTCATCAGAAGTACCCCCCGGGCACTTCCGTCAAGGGGCCGATCCGCAACCTCACCAGCTACGGTGCGTTCATCGAACTGGAAGAGGGTCTGGACGGCATGATCCACGTGTCCGACATGAGCTGGACCCGCAAGATCAATCATCCGTCCGAGGTCGTGAAGAAAGGCGATGTAGTCGAAGGGGTCATCCTCGAGGTCGACAAAGCCAATCAGCGTATCTCGGTCGGCATGAAGCAGCTCTCGACCGATCCGTGGGAACAAATCGAGCGCTTCTTCCGCGTGGGCGATCTGGTTGCCGGCAAGGTCACGAAGCTGGCCAGCTTCGGAGCCTTCGTTGGTCTGCCGCACGACATTGACGGTCTGGTCCACATCTCGCAGGTCAGCGAGGAGCGAATCGACAAGATCAAGAACGTGCTCAAGGTCGGTGACGACGTGAACGCCCGGGTCATCAAGATCGACCGGGGTGAACGCCGCATCGGTCTGTCGATCAAGGCGGCCAACTACAGCCCTGAGCAGCTCAAGGCCGAGCAGGCCGTGCTGGACTCGCTCAAGCCCGGCGAAGACCTCGTGGCCCTCGAACACGCCTTTGCCCAGGCCGAGGAAAAGGCCAGCAAGTAATCCCCGCATTTTGCAACCAGGCGCGCCCTAAGCGGGGCGCGCCTTTTTTGTGGGAATCGTTCCGTCACGGTCGCGTGGCATCTGACTGGAATCCATTTTGACGCTTTCCTTTGCGGTTCCACCCCGTAACCCTTTCCCGTTGTGGACCGGATTCCATTCCGGCCACGACATTGACCCAACCCATTCGCGCCATGGCTGCTGATACAACACCCGTTGCCAAAGTAGAACTCCCGCCGCTCCGTCCGCTCCCGGTTCGCTCGAAGCTGGCCCCCACCCCGTCGGGCCCTCCGAAATACCCGGTGGAATTGAAGGGGGCATCCGGCCATCCGGTGGTTGCCGCCGACCCCCGGGCCATCCGCGCCTTGGTGGCCTTGATGGATGTTCACGCCGTGGTGGGCGGAGCCGCCTGTCACTGGGGCGGACCGGCCGCGTTCGCCGAGGTCAGCTCGGCGGTGCATGCGGTCATGTTCAGTGAGACCACCCGGCCCTGGTACGAGGCATACAATTTTGTCAACGACGCCGGCCACTGCGAAAACGGCATTTATGCCATCCGGGCTCTGTACGGCTTCGATGGCACCAACTTCGAATCGCTCAAAGGGTTCCGGAGCATCCATTCCAAACTGACCGGCCACGGTGAGTCGCATCTCAATCCGGAGGGCGTCCTCATTTCCAACGGCCCGTTGAGTTCGTCGTTGCCCGTGGCTCAGGGATTGGCGATCGCCGACAAGATCGCTGCCCGCGATCGGGTCACCATCTGCCTGTTGAGCGACGGGGCGGCCATGGAGGGTGAAGCCCGGGAGTCTTTTGCCGCGATACCGGGGCTGGCCGACAAAGGACGGGTGAATCCGTTCCTGCTGGTGCTGTCAGACAATGACACGAAACTTTCAGGCCGTATCACCAAGGATTCCTTTTCGATGCAGCCTTCGTTTGAGGCGCTCGACGACCTCGGCTGGAATGTCATCCGGGTGCCGCACGGCAACCACCTTCCGGAGGTGTTAGAAGCAGTCGAGGCGGGTCTCACCGCCGCCCGGGCCAACCCCAACAAGCCGGTCTGTCTCTGGCTCAAGACGGTCAAGGGATTTGGCATCAAGTCGACCGAGGAAAACCCGGCCGGGGGCCACGGGTTTCCGCTGGCCAACGGGGAGAAGATCCTCGATTGGCTTACCGAACTGTACGTGGGCGATCAACCACCCTCGGAACTTCTCGCCTGGGGACATTCCCTCCGGGCCGATTGGGAAAAGAAGGAGGCCGACAAGAAGGCGAAGGCGGCGGCAGCCCCGGCGGCCACCCCGTCTGCCCCGGCGGTGAAGAAAGACAAAGTCCAGGCCGGTCTGGCCAAGGGGGCTGTGCGCGCCGCGCAGGAGGGATTGCCCGTCTATTCCGTTTCCTCCGACGTGCAGGGCTCGACGGGTATCAGTCCCTTCCAAAAGGCCACCAACCGCTTCGTGGAAGTGGGCATTGCCGAGGCCAACATGGTCAGCGTCGGTGCCGGCCTGAGCAAGGCGGGTTTCATTCCCATCGTCGACACGTTCGGCCAGTTTGGTATCACCAAGGGAAATCTTCCGCTGACGATGGCCGCCCTCTCGCAGGCACCCGTCATCGCCATCTTCTCTCACGTCGGGTTTCAGGACGCCGCCGACGGTGCCTCTCACCAGGCCACCACCTACTTCGCGGCGATCAGCTCCATCCCGCACACCATTGTGGTCTCCCCCAGCTGCTCGGACGAGGCCGAAGCCTTCATCCATGCCGCCATCCATCATATCGCAGACGAACGCACGGCGGGTCGTGACGGTGAAAGCTGCATCTTCTTCGTCGGTCGCGAAAATTATCCATTGAGCTGGGTCGAAGGCAGCCGTTTTGAATGGCTCAAGGCCCAGGTCATTCAACAGGGAGAGGACGTGGTCCTGGTGGGCTGCGGCCCGCTCTTCAGCAAGTGCCTGGAGGCGGCAAAAATTCTCGCAAGCCATGGCAAGTCCGCCACCGTGATCAATGCCCCGTTCGTCAACCGGCCCGACCTCGATACCATCGCGCCGGCCCTGCGACGCTCGGGCGGACGCCTGGTGACGATTGAAGATCACCAGATCGTTGGCGGCATGGGTGCCCAACTGAGTCACGCCCTTTCCCAGGCCGGCGAGCCGCATCGGGTGGTCAGCCTCGGCATCCCCGGTGAATTCGGACAATCCGCCTACCTGGCCGAAGAATTGTACGAGAAGTACGGCCTGACCGGCCCGAAAATGGCTGAAGCCGCACTGCGTTTGATCGGTTGAACCAGGGCCGACGCCTCATCGTCCAGCGACGGTGAGCCAAAAAAGCGGCCCCGGGATTTCCGGTCCCGGGGCCGAGTGGGTGCTTGAGGCGTGCAAGACCACCGTATCGGATGGGTTTTGTTTCCGGTGAACCCGGTGACGCGCCGCCTGCCCATTCGGCGTAACCCAATACGCCCTAATAATGGCTATTGTGTGGCCTCGTTCCCGATATCGGCGCTGATTCGCCAACTGCCATCTCCGGAACGATGCCAGACGGTCAGATACCGTCCGTGGGTGGGAGCCGACATGTCGCCCGGGGCCGGTTTGAACTCAAAATCGCCCCAGGTCCATCCCAGGTCCCCGCCAATGGCGACGTGGGCTTCGCGCGGAATCCATGCGAGCACCGATCCGGGAGGCATTTGTTGGAGGGCGATGCGGATTTGTTCCCCCCCTTGGACGAGCGGTCCACTGGCGGTGATGCGGATGGTCGCGGCGTCGCTGTACCGGGAAAAGGCTGTGGAGGCCCCGGCTTCCTGGGCAAGTTGTGAAAAATCGCGGTCGGTTTGGAGCAATTGAAGCTCCGGGTCGCCCACCGTCACGATGGGTCTCCGCTTGGGCTGGCTGGTGGCACAGCCCGCACACACGACCAGAAGAACAGGAAACAGCGCTCGCAATTTCATGGGTGTAAAGTAGCCGGGGACCCCGTGCTGGCGAGTTTCGAAATCGACGGACCCGCCTGAATGGCTAAACCTCCTCGAGGGGAAGTCTTGCGTCGCCGAATTCCCCGGGATGCAGGTTCATCTTATCGAGCATCGACAGATACAGGCGGCACATCTGGCGATCGGGCTTTTCCCGGTAGTTCAGGACCCGTCCACCCTGGACCCGCCCTCCGCCACCCCCGAGCAGCACGACCGGAAGTTCGTCATTGTTGTGATTGCCCGACATCATGCTCGAGCAATACATCAGCAGGGTGTTGTCGAGCAGGGTCCGCGAACCCTCCTGGATGGAGTTCAGCTTGCGGCCAATGTAGGCCACTTGTTCCACAAAGAACTGGTTGACCTTCAGCCAGTCCGCCGTATCGGAATGGGACAACAGGTGATGGATCATGTAGTCGACACCCAGATTAGGAAACCGGAGTGATGAATGATCATTGTTGAGTTTCAACGTGGTGATCCGGGTGGTGTCGGTCTGAAATCCCAACACCAATAAATCTGCCATCAGTCGCATGTGCTCACCAATATCCTGCGGAATTCCCTCGGGAGGGCGCGGAATGTTCGGCTTCTCGAGTGTCGGACGCCATCCCTGCAATTCACCTTTCCGGCCCGCTCCCTCGATGCGCAGTTCCACGTCACGGACGGAATCGAGATACTCATCCAGTTTACGTTGATCTGGATTGCTGATGCGCCGGCGCAGATCGGTGGCATCCGCCAGCACGGCGTCGAGGACGCTTTTGTCACCCCGGCTGGCGCCGTCCTTGAACATCCGGTCAAACGCCAGTGCCGGATAGATTTCCAGCGGAGTGGGACTGGTCGGAGAGCTCCACGAGATATGGGAGCTGTAAATCATGGAGTAGTTCTTATGAACTGACGGGTTCGACTTCTCGCAACCCAGCACGAGGCTGGGCACCTTGGTCGAACGACCGTACTGCTGAGCAATCCACTGGTCGACGCTGGTTCCAGACCGAATCTCGCCCCCCGAGGCCAGGGGTGCCCCCGATAACAGATTTCCGGTTTGAGAACTGTGAATGTTGCCCTTCTGCGCCTCGGCGTTGTAGAGGCCGCGGACAAAAACCATTTTGGACCGCAGGTCCTGCAATGGGGCCAGCACCTTGCCCAACTCCAACTGTGCGCCTTCGCCCCGGGCCCACCATTCCTGGCTGTGAAATCCGTTGCCGGAGAACAGAACGGCCAGGCGAACCGGCGCCTCGCTGGCTGGCTTCGATGCCGGGGCGGTATCACCCCACACCGGGAGCGATTCCATCCACGGAAGGGCCATCGAGACGCCCACGCCCCGAAGAAAGGTGCGTCGGCTGAAAAGGTGTCGGTTCATGGCTCTCAAGAGGGGTGGCTGTTGGAAGGAAATAATATTCCGCTACTCGGTGGAGGTAAAATCACGACCGCGGATTTCACGGAATTGCCGACTGTTGACAATTGCATGGATGGCGGCGCTCACTTGAAATTGGTTCGCCGCCAACTGAGACCGCATTTCCGTCAGCAGGGGTCGGTCTGATAATTGAATCGAACGGCCCAGGGCATAGCCCAGCAGCTTGCGGCAGAACTGCGTCACGAATGCATCCCGTCGCTGATGAAGAAGGTATTGACGGAGTCCGTCGGCGCCTTCCAAAACGGTTCCGTCCTGAAGGGTTCCATGGGTATCGATGGCTCGATTTCCCAGATCACGATCACGCCGCCGTCCAATGGCATCATATCCCTCCAGGGCCAGACCAAAACCATCCATGCGAATGTGGCACCCGGCACATCGGGGGTCGGCGCTGTGCTTTTGGGTTAATTCCCGAACGCTGAGGCCAGACGTATCCTCCTCCTCAGGCAATTTCGGGACATCCTTGGGCGGCCGCGGCAGTTTTTCGCCCAGCAGCACTTCGCTCACCCAATTTCCCCGGAGAATGGGGCTTGTTCGTGAGGCCCCCGAATTTTGCGCCAGGACGGTTGCCTGACCCAGGATGCCACCGCGCCCGAAGGCTCCAACACCTTCGACCCGCCGCCATTCGTCCCCCTCCACTCCGGGAATGCCATAATGCTTCGCCAGGGCCCCGTTCAAAAACGTGGTGTCGCCTCCCAGCAGATCAAGCACGGAGCGGTCGTCCTGAAAGAAATCGGTGAAGTACCGGATGGTTTCCTCATACATCGCACCCCGCAGTCCGGCGAAGGTGGGGAATTGCCGATCGCTCTTTTCACCGGATTCGTCGAAGCCGTAAATATGAAGCCAGGCACACGCAAATTCCGTGGCCAATCGTCGGACCCGGGCGTCGCGCAGCATTCGGCGGGTGTGGGCTGTCAGCGCCTCTTTACGCGTCAACTCACCAGATTCTGCCGCGGTCCGCAGGGCGGCGTCTGGTGCCGAAGACCAGATGAAATAACCGAGGCGGTTGGCCAACTCCAGAGGACTGACAGGACCCTGCGTCTTTCCCGAAACCGGACTTTCGGCATGGTACAAAAAAGAGGGAGACACCAACACCCGGGCCAGCGTCAATCGAATCGCGTCCTCGTGGGATAATTCCTCCGTGCGCAATGTCTGATAAAGACCCCGGAGTTCCTCGGACTCTCCTTCACGCAAGGGCCGCCGATAAGCCCGCCCGGCCCAGGCAAGGACGGCATCGATTTGTTTGGGCTGGGCGTTGGTCAGCGTCTGGCGGAATTCCGCTGCGCGCCGCTGGATGGGTTCACGCAAGGGCTCGAACACCTTGGGGTCGGCATCCTGGGTGGCAAACTGCCAGAGCTGTTCGAATCCATCCACCAGGGTCAGCGCGTCCCGACTCACAAAATGGAGTTCGCTCCATAGCTGGTCCAGGCGCACCCGCTCGTCCTCACTCAACATCAGGCGCGCCAGCACTTCGTCTTCCCGATAAAAAAGGGTCAGTGTCACCACTTCATCCACGGGGACAATTTTGGTGTAGCACAGTGCCGCCGGGAAGAGTTGCCGGAACTCCTCCATGGCCGCCTCGTATTGATTCCGGACAGGTCCGGCATCCGCGACAATGATGGGGCTGGCAAGGGACAATCGACGATGATCCGAGGTCCAGACTCCCCCGGTCTCCGTGACTTTGGTCCCGGTTTCCCACACGCCGTTGGCCAGGACCGGACGGTTGGTGGTGATTTGGAATTGCACGCTGCCTCCATCTCCGGCCCCGGGTACCAGTCGTCCCGTCGCCACCAACTCGGCACCGGCCGCCAGAGTGGCCGGCAGTCGAACCTCCAAGACCGACGGCGCCCGAATCACAATGCTGTCGGGTTCGAAAACTTCTCCCTCAAGCCCATGACCAAACAATGCCGGGTCCAGGCCCCACGACCCCGTGCCCGAATCCCCTGTCGACGCCGCAGCGGTGGCGTTGGTCGATGCCATGGTCCAGACGGCACGAAGCGGTAGATCCGGTTGGCCGGCAATGGCAAGTCGCGGACGCTCCCAGACGGCAACATCCTGTCCGTCGCCATCGCCCACATCACCCACGACCAGATAAACCGTCATCGGTTGGGCGGTATTGGTCGGAGCCAGTTTGAAGCGGAACTCCTGAAGATTGGCCAACGGAGTCACCGGCTCCATCCAGGCCTTGGGTCCACCCACCTTTCCAATGTGGCCGACCGATGAGAATTTCCATAGGGCCTTTTGCCAGACACCTATTTCATTGGCCAGCGATGACAGATTGGCGGTCCCGGCGCTGCGCCAATGCATTCGGATGGGGTCCAGCAGCAGGGAGGGTTGAGGAGATTGAAGGGTTCGAACCAGAAGCCTCAGGTACTTCGGGCTAAGACCGTGCTTTCGAGCAATGCTCTCCCATGAGTCTTCGGACGGGTCTTCCCGGCATTCCAGACTGGCCGCCAGGTATTTATCGACCGGCAGTCGTCCTCCCTCATTGGTGGA
>CAIPFS010000190.1 GCA_903864375.1 uncultured Verrucomicrobiota bacterium | reverse complement strand
GGCTTCCGTCACGGAATCGTGCCGCCAGCCAATCGAGGAGTTCCGGATGACTGGGCCATTCGCCCTGGGAACCGAAATCGTTGGCCGTCTTGACCAGTCCGGTCCCGAAGATCATCCCCCAATAACGGTTGACCGTAACCCGCGCGGTCAGGGGGTGGTTGGCTGCGACCAGCCAGCGTGCGAGGGTGAGGCGATTGACGGGGCCTTCGGGAAGGGGCGGAAGAACCGCCGGGGTCCCGGCTGTGACGCGTTCTCCCTTGGTCCGGAAGTCTCCCCGCACCAGCACATGGGTTTCTCGTGGAGGATCCATCTCCTCCATCACCAGGCTGGTGGGAATCTGGTTCATCAGGGAATCCTTGCGCTGGCGCGCCTGACCCAGGGCCTTTTCGGCGCGGAGATAGTCGATGGCGTAGTTGGCCTTGTAGAATTCCGCCAACTGATTGCGCTCGCCATCGGTGCGATGTCCGCGCGACTTCGATAGCAGCGGCTGATACCCTTCCAGAACCAGCCGGCCCACTTCCTCAGGTGTTGTGATCCGCGGATAAAACCGGAGATCGGCCACATCGCCGTTAAAATAGGATTCTCCGCTCCGCGATCCGACGCGGAACGGTTCCGCGTTGGTGATGGTGCCGGCCAGTTGGTTTCGTTCCACCTCGACGTCCCGCGGTTTCCCATCGACGTACAACTTGATCCCTGCGGCTGCACCCTTTCCGTCATAGGTGACCCAGAGATGGATCCATCGGTTGTCGGGAATCGGCTCCCGGGTTTTCACCTTGAGCGCCTGGTCCGGCCATTGATGAATGACATGGACCTGGGCCCGTCCATCTCCGATAAGGAGGTCGAAACCCCGATATCCCGGAGCCTTCTCCATCTTGCTGAGGACGGCTCCATCTCCGCGGCGTTGGATCCATCCGCCGAAGCTGATGGCATTGGTTTCATCCCATGAAACGAGCGGGCCGTAATTCACAGCAGTCCTGCCGTTCAAGCTCAATGCCTTGCCGGGCAGTCCGTCGACAAATTCCGCCCGCTCTGCTCCCTCCAGATGAGGGGTGAAGGCGGTTGCCGGGGAGGAGGGTGACGCGGAGTTGGTCTCAGGGCCGGACGCTGGGACGGGGTCGAGTTGCCCGTTCAGGGGAAGGCGGACCAGGGGTGGTTCGAGGGTGGCTTCCTTGCGGATGCCGGCCAGTTCTCGTTCCCATTTTTCCTGCGTTTCTCCCAGCTCGTTGATTCGGTCCTGAACGGTCTTTTCGGCGTCCTTCAAGGTGAATTCGGCCTCAACAAACGCCCGTGCCTGCTCGGGGGACGGCATCGGGAGCCGTGGAGGAGGATTGTCGGTCCGAATCCGGTCGAGGCCTTTTTCCGGGACATTATGGAAAAAGGCGTACATCCGGTAAAACTCTCGGGTGGTGAGGGGATCGTACTTGTGGTCGTGGCACTCGGTGCAACCCACCGTCAGCCCCAGCCACACCGCTCCCACGGTATTGACCCGGTCCACCACATACTTGTTGAGGTACTCGTCGGGGTCGGCGCCTCCTTCGTCGTTGGTCATGTTATTGCGAACAAAGCCGGTAGCCAGTCGTTGCTCCGGAGTGGCATTGGGCAGGAGGTCGCC
>CAIPFS010000189.1 GCA_903864375.1 uncultured Verrucomicrobiota bacterium | reverse complement strand
GGGCCTGAAGCGGGGTGATGGTGACCGTGCGTCGGGGGGTCTTGACCGAGGGATCCGGGCAATCGAAGGCGTCAAGCAACGGGTCCTTTCCGGAATTGACGTTCATCCGGTAGACGGTGCGGCGGTTGAATTCGGCATCGCCCCGATCAAACGGAAAGTAAAAGGTGGCGTTGAAATCGGTGGTGGTGAACGGCCGGAAACTGGGTCCGCCCAACTCTCGATTCAGTTCGCCGCTCACCGTGAGCATGGCGTCGCGAACGACCTCGGCCTCCAATCGCCTGGGCGGGAAACGCCAAAGCCATTGGTCGTCAGCATCCACCCGCAACGCCTCCGGATCCGCGCGGGAGGACTGACGGTAGGCGTCGGACGTGACGATCCAGCGATGCACGGATTTGATGCTCCAGCCGCTTTCAATCAAGGCGGAGGCCAGCCAGTCGAGCAGGTCGGGGTGCGAGGGGCGCGCACCGTTCACTCCAAAATCACTCGGTGTGGCCACCAATCCCTGGCCAAAGTGATATTGCCAGATGCGATTGACCATGACCCGGGCCGGAAGCGGATTCCGCGGGTCCGAAAGCCAGCTGGCAAATTGGAGGCGGCGGGAGGCCTCGGGCGCATCTGCCGCCAGCCCGAAGTCGCTCGATATCGTGGTCACCGCCGACAATCCCCCCGGCGACACCACTTCCTCCGGGGATTTGACATCCCCCCGCTTGAGTCGGTGGGTGGGTTCGGGTTGAACCCGGACACCCGCATAGGCCACGGGACCCGTTTGAGCGGCATCCGAGAGTTCCTGACGTGCCTGTTGGGCAGAGGCGAGGGCAGTTTCCCGGGCCGACCGTTGTTCGGACGTTAACCCTGAGAGAAGTTCCTCCGTCGACAGGGCAAAACCGTCGGCGTGGTAGGCCGCCCGAATCTCGGCCGGACTGAGGGCGCGCGGGTAGACCGCCGCCTTGCGAATGGCCCCGGTCAACCAGGGAGTCCCACCGCCCTGATGCCGGAGTCCCAAAACGACATGGGCGGTACCGGCCTTGAACTCCGGCACCGGATTCTCTGCAACGTAAGGTGTGCCATAGGACTCACCGTTGCGGTAGATGGAGACCCGGCGATCTGCTTCATAAACGACAGCCAGATGAACCCATTCATCGGGCCCTGCGGTCTCCATCGGTGCCTCCAGGTCCCGGGTACGCTTGAATCCATCGCTCCCGGCGGTCCATTTGCCCGGCTGTCGTTCCCCGAATGTGATGGCGTCAAATTCGGAGCCATCCAGGGCCTCCACCGAAATGGCCGCCCCACCCCGCTGTCCGAGGTCCGACAGCCGGACCCAGGCTTCGAGGGTTTTTTCGCGCAGATTGACCGGCAACGGTGCGCTTTGGAAATAGGCCCCGGCGGTGGGCAATACGAGTTGTCCACCCCGCACGACGGCACCACCCCTGGCCTCTCCTGCTCCGTTTCCCTGGGTGCCGGTTTCATCGAAGCTCCAGCGCATCAATGCCTCCGGACCGGAGTTCGTAGACGCCTGCGGATGACGGTCGCGGGCGGTCCGCCAGGCTAGGTCATTCCAGCGGGCGATCTCCAGTTGGGCGTCCTTCAGACGAGCCTGGGCGGCATCCTGTCGGGCTTTGCGGTTCCGCCGTTCTGCATCGCCCTCGATCGGGCGCTCGCCATGTTTCACACCATCGAACACGGACTTCAGACGAAAATAATCCTTCTGCGGGATGGGATCGAATTTGTGGTCGTGACAGCGGGCACAATTGACCGTCAATCCGAGAAAGGTCTGACCCACGACGCTGAGCAGATCCTCCATTTCCTCCTCGCGAGTGATGGCCCTCTGGGTGGCATTGGCCTG
>CAIPFS010000188.1 GCA_903864375.1 uncultured Verrucomicrobiota bacterium | reverse complement strand
GTGTTTGGAGAAGGGATGACCGAAGGAGTTCAGGGACCTGATGGTCCCGCCCTCCGGGCTGGCATTTCAGCAGAAAAAGTTCGGGAGGCCTTTGCGCAGAAAGGGAAGTTGGGATGGGGGGACTATGTCCGATGTCGGGTAAGGTACTTTACGGATGGAGCCGTCATTGGGAGTCGAACTTGGGTGAATCAGGTCTTTGAGGACCATCGCCAACGCTTTGGTCCAAAACGCAAGGACGGGGCCAGGAGATTCAGGTTCCTTCAGGACTCTCCCCTCTTCGGGTTGAGGGATTTGAGGGTGGAGGCGGTGAGGATTTCTTCCAACTCCTAAGAGGTAAGACGTTTCTATTGACTTAAAAAGCAAGGAACGCTTCCGGGCTTCGGCGGTAACAACATTCCGCATCTGACCCATTTCAGGTCGACAGTTAATGTTAGCTGTCAGAATGGAACGCAGCAATATTGAGTCGGTTTCAAGGCACGGCCCAACGTCCGCACCAGTTTCCCGCTTCCCATGAAAATTGCGCCCGTCGATGTCCGGCCCGGGCCAGCCAGAGCCAATCCATTGTTTCCACCGTCATCCGAATCACCGCGAATTCCTCCAACCCTGATCGATCGGTCGTCGCCCAGCCTTCCGACGGATTCAATACCGGTGTCCCAGGAATCGCCAAACTGCGATAATTTTGACGCTGCGCATCGGACAACCACGCCCACCGTTCCGCATCAGGTGTCTCATCCACTTTGGCTTGCCCGTGCACCCTTAATTGAACCGGCCCCGCCCCGTCATAAAAAACCAGGGCAATCCGTGGATGTTGACGGATTTGTGCAATCTTGGGAGCCCGGCGGTCGCTAAAAGCCAGCAACTCCCGGCCTTCGTTGAGCACCTCACGCAAAACCACCACCCGGGCATCGGGTCCTTCAGGACCAAGCGTCGCAAGAACCGGAAGTCGCCAGGGGTCAGCAATCGTGCCGCAGGCTTGCTTTAGGCGGGCGACGATCCCTGCGGCCAATGCTGGCAAGGCGTCCATCTGCCAGTCCGTGCTCATGGTTCAATGCACGCCGAGGATGCGACGCGCCTCTGCCTCGGTTGGTCCGGGCTGCCTTCGGCTGAGGGTGTAGATATTCGTCGCTGACAGGGACTGACCAGTCGACAGCCTTCGGAGTGGGCCCAGCGTTTCCATTTCAACGTAACCCGCCGGGTCCGGATTGGAGTAGAGTTCCGCACTGCAACCGTCGTCCGGATACGCCGCATCCGTGCTGCGCCCCACATCAATGCGGAGATTCCAATGGCTTCCTATCCAGGCGAGTGAGCCGGCGTCATTCCCGATTTTATGAGAGTCCTTGGCGTCGCGCCGGAATTCGATGAGTCCGCGTTGGACGGTCACGAGCTGGGATGGAATGTCCCACATCGTGCTCAGACCCTTGGGGAATCGCGAGTGGTTTGGTACCGGAAGGTAGGCAGCCTCAGGGACACGCGTTTGGGTAATCACCCACACACCAACCTCGACCGGTTCGCCTGAGACCTTTTCATACCGGGTGATGATTTTCATGCAGGCTGTTCTGGCATCCAACGAGACGGTTCGTTCCGTCCGTATGCCGAAGCGGGCGCTCACCGGCGAGGTCAATTGAATGCTATCGCCATTGACCCGGGCACTCAGGGCAACGGCATCAAAAATATCCGGGGGAGGCCAATTCCATGCGCTTTGGGGCGCAGGCCACGTCTTGTCTCCGCCAAAACTACCCGTTGTAGCCCACGGATTGGCAGTCATGGCTTTGCCCAGCAGGGTGGGATTTTCCCAAAAGGGACCGTCGGTTTCACCTGCCAGCCGGAACTGCATCACGCGCCCGACGGAGGGAACAACAAAGACCTCGGCAGCGGCATTTCGAAGCACGTAAGCGCCGGCCCATCCACGGTAATTAGTGGAGGCAATCGTTACCTGAGCGGCGATGGGCGATTGAACCGAAAGCCAAAGGGCACCGAAAAGTCCGGTCAGCCAGAAAAGCGGTTTGGTTTTCATGGAGCGAGGAACTTTAGCGGGGATTCGCGATGGATGGAACGAAACAATCCTGGACCACGAAACAGGCATAGCGATCAAACAGATGACCTGTCCCTCTGTTGGAAACGAAGACGAATTTCGACCTCTCGATAGAGGGAATTCGGCCAAATACCCCACCCTCAAGAAAAACCGTTGAATTGGTTGGGGTAATTCCTGCACTATTCGCGTCCCGAAGGTCGGGGCGTAGCGTAGCTTGGTAGCGCGTCTGAATGGGGTTCAGAAGGTCGTGAGTTCAAATCTCACCGCCCCGACCATCGTTTTTCTCCCATTCAAGGTCATCGAGGTGGTCACCATTCAGGTGAATGACCGTTGGATACCCGGTCGTCCCTATTGGTCATGAAATCCTCAGCGACGTTGATTCTGGTGGTTGCCCTATGGCTTTCGGTCGTCGGCGTGAAGGGGGCAGACCATCCCGCTCAGATGCCCGCCGCGGGCGATGCGGACTTTCCGACGGAAAACGCCTCCGAACGCCACGCTCAAAAGGTCGCACAAATCAAGGGTGGCCGGTTTGATCTGGTCCTCATCGGTGATTCGATCACCCATACTGTCGGGGAAATGCCGGGCGGCATTTACGAGTCGCTCAAGGAGGTCTGGGACCGCCATTTTGCCCCGCGCAATGTCATCAATTTGGGGCACAACGGGTTTCGGACCGAAAACATCCTCTGGAACCTGCTCCATGGCGAACTCGACTTCAGTCCGTCGCCCAAAGTGGTCGTTGTTTTGATCGGAACCAACAATACCGACGATCGAAATTTCCCCACCGTTCATACTTCCGAACAGGTGTTTTCCGGGACGAAGGCAATTGTTGAACTCATCCGTCAGCGTCATCCCACCACTAAAATCCTGGTGCTCCGAATCTTTCCCCGAGGTGGTAATCAGCAACAGGGATTTGCCGCCCGCGTATTCCACGGGAGTCCGGCCTGCCTGAAGACCGTGGAAGAGGCGGGATTATTGACCGCCCGCCTTGCGGATCATCAGCACGTGTATTGGCTGGACGTGAACTCCACCTTTCTGCGGCCTGATGGCACGATCAACACCGACCTGATGCCCGACCTGTTGCATCCCAATCTCGCTGGTGCGGAGGCATGGGCACAGGCCATCGAGCCAACATTGTCCCGGTTGATGGGTGAGGAACCCGTCCAGCTTTTGAAACCTCCCGTTCCAACGCCTCAACAGGTGGCCTGGCACGAAGCGGGCGTTGGCCTGTTTTTCCACTGGGCACCGAATGTTTACCAGGGTCGCGAGGCGGATAATCTTTCGACGCCGCGCGATCAAATCAACCCGGACCGATTCAATGCCGACCAATGGGTCGAGGCCGTTCGGGCTGCCAACGCCGGCTACATGATTTTTGTCGCCAAGCATGGCGGTGGCTATTGCGCCTGGCAGACCCAAAGCACGGACTATTCGCTGAAATCATCGCCATGGAGGCAGGGGCGCGGCGATATGTTGGGTGACCTGGCCCAATCGTGCGAACGGCAAAAAGTGCCCCTGGGAGTTTATCTTTGTCCGTACGACGAAACCCACGGAGCCGGCAATGGCGGGCGAACCAAGGCTCCGGAAGCGCAGGCCGCTTACAATGCCGTCTATCGTCAGCAATTGACCGAGATTCTAACCCAATATGGGCCCATGTTTGAGATGTGGTTCGATGGCGGGAATGTGGTCCCCATCAACGACTTGATCGAGCGACATTCCCCGGGGATCATTGCCTTTCAGGGACGTCGTGCGGGCGGTTCCCGGTGGGTCGGAACCGAGCACGGTTTCGCCCCCTATCCGTGCTGGAACACCATCCCTTGGAAGGCTGGGGATACCCCTCAGGAAGGTGCTGGAAGCCCTTCTGGTAACGCCTGGTTTCCCGCAGAATGCGACGTCTCCATCCTGCGCCCCCGCTGGTTCTGGTCTCCGGGTTCCGATACCAACATTCTCAGCCTCGAGTCTCTTATTGAAATCTATTACCAATCGGTCGGACGGGGAGTTAACCTGCTATTGAACGTCACCCCTGACGGACACGGAGAAATTCCCGTGGCTCAAATGACACGTCTGCGAGAGTTCGGTGATGAGATTCGCCTTCGATTTGGCCATCCATTGGAGGCAACTCAGACGACCCAAGGTCAGGGGAATCGGGTGATGCTGGAATGGGCCAAGGATCGGGTTGTCGACCACATCATCCTTCGTGAGGACATTCGCCAGGGGGAAAAGGTTCGAAAGTTCAAAGTGGAGGGCCGCGATGCCAACGGACAATGGAAGGTTCTGGTGGAGGGAAGCCAGATTGGCGTTCGCCAAATCATTCCGATTCAACCGACGACGCTAACCGGGGTGCGTTGTGTGACGGACGTAGCCGTTGCAGAGCCAAAAATTCAGGAATTGTCGGTTTACCGTGTGGGACGCCCCGTTCCACCCATTGCCTACCGATAAAGTAAGGGTCGCGGATCAAGATAGCCCGGTACCACCGCAGGGAGGTTGACCCGGTTTGCTGATCTGGATTAAAGTGCCCTGGGTCATTCAGAACGTCAGTCAGCCGTGCTCAAAGGAAAAACGATGAAGCTGATTCCCTATCTCCATTTCACAGGTCAGGCAGAAGAAGCCTTGAAGTTCTACCAATCGGCGTTCGATGGCCAAATCGCCATGCTGAGTCGCTATGGAGATGGACCGATGCAGGTCAGCGACGCCGACCGCAACAAGATCATGCACGGACGACTGGTTTTCGGTGACAATGTGTTGATGATCAGCGATGTCTGTGATCGTCCAACAACCGTCGGTGACGCCGTCGCGCTTTCCATCAATCTGGTCGGCGATGAGGCTGCTGCGGTCCGGGTCTTCGAACGGCTTTCTGAAGGAGGCTGGGTGACGATGCCGCCGGGCAAAATGTTCTGGGGTGCCTGGT
>CAIPFS010000187.1 GCA_903864375.1 uncultured Verrucomicrobiota bacterium | reverse complement strand
CCCCGGAGGTCGCCCGGCCTCGCTGATTGTTGATATAGCCTCCCAGAAGAATGGCATCGCCGCTCATGACCGAAACCACGGAATTGGCGCTTTTCTGCGACGTCTGCGGTGGAACACCGGTCGAGGTGTCGACGGTTCCCACCACACTGTCGATGGATTGCTGGACCTGCATCACCACCAGGCCATCGGGAGTGATGTATGGCTGCACCGACAGCCGGATACCGACGGGAAGCGAGGAATAGGTGTAGCTCTCCGAACCACCATAGCTGTAACCACCCTGCCGGTAGGGGATGGAATCGCCCACGAAGAATTCGGCCTGGGTGGCATGCGACGTGATAATCCGGGGCCGCTGGATGATTTCGGTCCGCGAATCGCTGGCGGCGGCGTTGATGACGGCATTCCAGTTCTTGCCGATCTGGGCGACATATCCAAATCCATTGGCCGCCGGGAAATTGGTGGCGGCACTGGTCAGGAAACTCAGGGAATTCAGCGGGGTGGTCTTGCTCGGATTGTTGACCACTCCGCCACCTACCACTTTGGGGTTCGAATTGAAGGTCTTTGGACTTTGTCCACTGCTGGCGGACCAATCCAGGCCCTTGGATAAATCCACGGTCATGATCACACCCTCAATCAGGACCTGCGGGAGCAGGGTATCGACCTTCTCCAGCACCTTCTTGATGGTCGCCATATCCTTTTTATTGGCATAAACGATCAACGAGTTGCCGCGCATGTCGGGCGTGATTTGGGCGTCACCCACCAGTGGTTCGGTGTCGCCGCGCTGTCCGCCGTTGCGATTGGCTGCGTTGTACCGCTGGCCAAAGGTTCCTCCCCCGGCTGTCGCCGCGGGCGTCGTACGGACGGCGGGCGCTGCCTGCATCGGACTCATGGCACCCGATTCGGATGGCCCCACCGGCGTAAACCCTTCGTTGGAGTACGTTCCATAACCTCCTGTACCGGTCCCGTAGCCACCGGAGTTGTAGCCTCCTCCGAACCCTCCGGTTCCATAGCCACCCGTTCCCATGCCACCGGACCGGACTCCACCCGATGTCCCCAGTCCGCCGCGTCCAAAACCGCCGCCTCCCCCAAAGCCTCCGGTGCCTCCGGTGCGTCCCGCACCACCCGCCCCACCAAATCCGGCACCGCCGCCCCCACCGATGACCGAGCTCATCGTGGAATAAATGTCCTCGACCCGGCCATATTTGATGGGGATGACCTCCAGTTCGTAGGTCTGCTCGGGCACCACGTCCACCTTGGCCAGCATTTCCAGCATGCGCTTGACGTTGATCGCATAGTCCCGGATGACGAGGGTCTTGGCGGACGCAAGGCCGATGATGCCATTCTGGTTTTTTGCAAACTGGCGGCAGAGATCCGCCGCTTCCTCGACGGCCATGTGTTTCACCTGCACGATGTGCGTCGTGTACACACTGGCGTCGGGATAATTGGTCGAACTGGTGATTTTGCTGAACGGCTCGCCCTCCTGACTGGCCTGGGCGGTCGGAACCGCGAGCACCACCTTTTCGCTGGTGGGAACGATGGTGACTCCGTTGAGCGCCAGAATGGTGTCAAAGATCTGGACCAGTTCGTCATGGCTGAGGCTGGTGACGGGCTTGAAGTCGATTTGTGGCGTCGGCAACCCCTGCCCGCGAAGCACCGTCTTTTTGGCGACCTCGGAGTACTGATCGAGGAATTGGTTCAGATCCATCTTCCGGAACTCAATGATGTCCTGACCATCCGCATTGGAATCGTCGTCATTCGCGGCAGGAGTGGCGGCACCATCGGCCGGGGCGTTGGCGACGTTTACTGCAGGATCCGCGGCGGGTGGCTGGGCACCGGGAGCCCCAATCCGACCGGGTGTACCAGGCCGGGCGGCTCCGGGGAATGCGGCCGTTCCGGACGGCCCATTGGTGTTCAGGGCACCCACCGGACGGCCTCCAGGAAGGGTGACGGGAGAAGGGCGGCGCGGGCCAATGGTCGGGCGCACGGAGTTGGTGCCCGCCGGGGTCGGGGTGGCGGAGACCGGAGGGGCCACCGTGGCGGGTGGCACCGGCTCCTGCGCCAGCGCAACAGCACCCAGCAGAGGGGCCACGATGAAAAGGGAGGGAATGACGTTCACGGGAGAGCCTATTTCTT
>CAIPFS010000186.1 GCA_903864375.1 uncultured Verrucomicrobiota bacterium | reverse complement strand
TGGGAAATATCCCGCAAGCGGGCAATGCGGGACTCCCACTCGGCAATCAACGGTTCGAACCGGGGTATCTCGACGGCATTTTGACCCTGTTCGTTTTTGCGAAAGCCAAACAAATAGGTCCAGTTCTCGGGACGCCAGCGGTTGAAGAACAGTTCATTCTTCTTCTGAATCGCCTGCTCGAGGACCTGAAAGTTCTTCAGATTCGACTGCACCTTCACCCGCTCCGAAGGTCCAGCCAACCCTTCAACGATCATCCGGGCCACGACCTCGTAGCCGGACGGAGTCAGGTGGATGCCGTCGTTCGAACGGGCGGGAAAGGAACGGGCGCCCATCCAGGCTCCGGAAAGTGGGATATACACGGACCCGGTGGCCAGCGCTGCCTCACGCGTCGCGGTCTCAATGGCGCTGAGTCCATCCCGGAATTGCCGGGGATCGGCACCACCCGACCCGGGCATTCCAATCGGCCCCAGCAAGACAAAACGGACGTTTTGACCGCTCACTTCCTGGATGGCCGTCATCAGACGCTGCAGGTCGGCTTTAAACTTGGATGCCCCCTCCGCCCCGTCCAGGGCAGCCGAAGTTCCGTAACTGAGAAACGCCACCGTTGGCTTGACGAGAGACAACTGCTCCTTCACCCGGCCCAACCAAAAATCCTCACCGCGATTCCAGTCAAAACTGGCCCGCGACCGACCCAGAGGGGAATCGGCTGACCATGCAAGATTCCGGAAGGTCACATCGCTGCCGGGCCACTGGGCGGTCAGCGTCGCCTCGACAGCCCCGGAATCGATTTCCCGTTCAAAGAATGTATCCCCAATGAACAACACCCGATCACCCGGGTGAAGGGCGAAGGAATTCGTGGGTTCACCGTGCAACCGGGCCGCAATCCAAATGCACGAGCAAACCACCCAGCAGGCCAGAAACCGTGATGAGCGCATAGAGGTAGAGCCCGACCAGAGTGGGGCGCTTTTGTGTCGCGGGCAAGTCCGCGCAATGGGAGTTTACCGGGGCAAAACCCGGTGGACGATCAGGGGGAACCCGGCTTCTGTGCGTTGGTTCTGGAATTCAGCTCGGATAGTTTCGCCGTCAGTCGGGAGATGATTTCCGTGCGTCCCACCTTGGTGGCCAGACCGAGCTGTTCGCGAAGGACGGCGGGCACATCGGGATGATCCGGGAATTCGGTGATGAATTCCTCAAGGGCGGCCAGTGCCGCCAGCGGATCCGAAGTCCGCTGCCATTCGGCGATTTCCCGGAACAATCGGACACGTTGCTGGGGCGTGGCCCCGTGATTCAACGAGACTCTGGCCCACTCCGCAGCCTCTTCCCAGTGCTGGCGTTGGGCAGCCATCACCGCGATCTTTTCAGGAAGCACCGGGCCGTTGGTCGACAGCGGTTGCTCCATCAAAAAACGCTGCAGGATATCCGGGTCGCGGCCCATTCTCAGGTAGAGGTTGACTTTTCGCTCCAGAGCCCAGGCCATCAGGGAGCTCGGATGCAGTTTGAACCATTCCTCCAGTTCGAAGGGATGACGCCCCAACGGGCGATAGAGTGGATCCCCAAAAACCACCGTCTGCCACGACAAGGCCGGCTGACAAGCCACACCGGCCTCTCCCACCGACATTTTCTGAATCGCCAGCCGCTCCAAAAACACCCCGATGTCCGGGGTGATACCGAGGTAGGGTTCATCCACGCAGCCCATCGTGACAGCGGCTCCCTTGGCGATCAGGGCACCGACCCAGCAATTCTTTGCGTCCCGGGGATTGGAGGCACTAAAGGAATAAAGATGATAGGCGATGGCCCCGGGCATGAATTCAACCGTGGGTCGGGTGAACGGCCCGTCCACCTGCATGGAATACCATCCCGCGTAGATGGCCACCTCGGATAGTGGGAAACCGACCCGCAGGGTCGGTTCCTCGCGGTCGATGTAGGTCTCAAAACCGATCGCCTCCGCCACCTCCGCCGCCCGCCCCATCCAGTCATCCCCCAGTTTGTAGTTCCCACTCTTGATAGTCCGAAGATCAAAATAGGCCCTTCCGTTCAATCCGTCCCGCTCCGCAAGACGGGCATTGTCGACCAACCCTTTCGCCAGTTCCGGCGACGGACCATCCAACCGACTGACCAACATCACGCCATTGGTGGG
>CAIPFS010000185.1 GCA_903864375.1 uncultured Verrucomicrobiota bacterium | reverse complement strand
GCTTGAGCGTGGGATTGCGCTCCTGTTTGGAAAGCACACGCAAACCGCGCATCAGCGGAAGCCCGGCGTCGACCAGGGTCGCCAGCTGACGGGTGAAGGTGGTCAAGGTCTTGGTCTTGACACCGCTCCCCATTCCGGGAATGCGGATATTCATGGAGCCACCCTTCTTTTTGCCCCCACCGCCTCCCCCTGCGGCTCCGCCTCCGGAGCCTTTGGTGGCTTTCTTGTCCTTCGGCTTCTCCGCCTCCATCACCTTGGTGGGAAACATACCCATTTCCTTGAGGCGATTGATTGCCTCTGCCTGGGTGCCGACCTCGAGAACGCCCTTGGTCTCCTTACCACGGGAGTCCATCGCCACGTAGTTGAATTTAGCCATACTGGTCCTTTCCGCCGCTTTAGGTGTACTTCAAGACTTCCTCAACGCTGGTTTCACCGGCGTAGATGTTGCGCAAGCCGTCATCCCGCAGGGTCACCATCCCCAATTCGATGGCCTTCTGCCGGACAACGACGGTGGGGGCTCGCTCGTTGATGAGGTTTCGGACCGGATCCGTCACCACCAACAGTTCGTAGATGCCTTTACGCCCGCGGTAGCCGGTATCATTGCAGGTGGAACAGCCGCGGCCGTAATAGAACATCTTGTCGCCAATGTCGTGGGGCGAGAGATTCATCTGGCTGAGCTGGTTTTCCGACGGTTCAAACGGAGTCCGGCACTTCACACACACCTTTCGGACCAACCGTTGGGCCATCACCGCCAGCAGGGTGGATGAAATCAGAAACGGCTCGACCCCCATGTCCACAAGACGCGTGACTGCACCGGCTGAATCATTGGTGTGCAGGGTTGAAAGCACCAAGTGCCCGGTCAGCGACGCTTGAATGCCAATTTGGGCCGTTTCCAAATCGCGCATTTCACCAATCATGATGATGTCCGGGTCCTGACGCAGAAAGGCGCGCAACGCCTTGCCGAAGGTCAGTCCACCGGCCTCATTGACCTGCACCTGCATGATCCCTTCGATGTCGAACTCAACGGGATCCTCCACCGTCAACAGCTTGGTATCGATGGTATTGATCCGCCGTAGGCACGAATAGAGGGTCGTCGTCTTTCACGAGCCCGTCGGTCCCGTCACCGCAAAAATTCCGTTCGGCTGATTGATCGTTTCAATCGTGTAGTCGTAGGCAAACTTGGGCAGCCCCAACGACTCCAACTCCAGATTCACCGCCGACCGATCGAGCACGCGCAACACCACCGACTCTCCGAAGGCCGTCGGCAGCGTCGACATACGCAAGTCGATCTGCTTGCCGGCGATATTGACCGAAATACGCCCGTCCTGCGGCATGCGCTTTTCGGAAATATTCAGGTTCGCCATGACCTTCAACCGGGAGGTCACCGGACTTGCAAGGCTCTTGGGAGGCGGCGACATCTCGTACAGAGCACCGTCGACGCGGTATCGAATCTTGAACTCGTCTTCAAACGGCTCGAAATGGATGTCGCTGGCCCGATCCTGTACTGCCTGCATCAGGACCAGATTGACAAACTTGACCACCGGAATGTCGCTGGAATCATCCAGGGCGACGCCGGACGGGCCGGTCTCCTCCTGCTGGGCATGAACCTCCGCTCCAAACTGGGCCAGGAGATCGGCATACCCGCTGGATCCCTTTGCCGGATAAAACTTCTCGATGGCCTTGGTGATGGCCGCTGGATCCGCCACCACCAGTTGCATCTCCCCTTTGACGGTGAAGGATAATTCGTCGATCAACTGGGGGTTCAGCGGATCAATGAGCGCGATCTGAACCGTCTCGCCATACAGTGCCACGGGCACGCACTGGTACATGCGGGCGCTTTCCACCGGGAGCCGGGCCACCACCTCGGGCGTGATCGCCGTTTCGTCCACTTCCACCACCATGGTTCCGAGGTGATCGGCCATCACCTGAAGCAGGGAGTCGAGGTCCAGCAACCCGTAATCCTGAATCACGGTCAGGACCGGTTTGCCGCTCCGGACATGTTCCTGCATCACTTCGTCGACCTGCAGATCGTCGATCATGCCCCGCTCACGGAGGAGGGTCAGGAGGGGGTCTGTCACAGCTTCAGCCATACGGGGTGTCCTAGTTGCCAGGGCCGGCTTCGGCCTGCGCTGCCTTGATTTCCTGAATTTTGAGGGTGATGGTGGTGGGGTCCTGGGACTTGGTCACCACTTCCTCCTCCGAAATCAATCCAGCCTGCCATTTTTCGACGAGGAAACTGTCGAGGGTGAACATTCCGAATTTGGCACCCGTCTGGATGTCCGACTGGATTCGGAAGGTCTTGTTGTCGCGGATGAGGGCCGCAATGGAAGGGGTGTTGACCATGATCTCGAAGATGGCCACCCGCCCCGGCTTGTCGCTTCGCGGCAGAAGCAATTGCGAAATCACCGCCTGAAGCACCGTCGACAACTGGATTCGAATCTGTTCCTGCTGGTTGGTCGGGAAGGCATTGACGATACGATCAATGGTCTTGGCCGCACCCGTGGTGTGAAGGGTGCCGAATACCAAGTGGCCGGTTTCGGCAGCGGCAATGGCTGCTTCCATCGTTTCCAGGTCTCGCAATTCACCCACCAGAATGACGTCCGGATCCTGGCGCAACGCCCGGCGCAACGCCTCGGCAAAATTGGGCACATCGACGTTGACCTCGCGCTGGGTCACCACCGCCTTCTTGTGCTTGTGATAGTACTCGATGGGGTCCTCGATGGTGATGATGTGGGCCTCATCCCGTTCCTCATTGATGATGTTGATCATCGAGGCCAGCGTCGTGGTCTTGCCCGAACCGGTCGGACCCGTCACCAGGATCAATCCCCGCGGTTTCCAGAGCAGTTCCTTGACGGCGGGCGGCAGTCCGATCTGCTCAAAGGTCAGCAACTTGCTGGGAATCTGACGCAAAACGAGGGCGAAATTACCCTTTTCCTTGAAGGCACTGACCCGGAATCGGGCCATTTCGCCGAAGGCGAAGCCAAAGTCGGCGCCGCCCTTTTCACGGATTTGCTGAATATGGTCTTCGGACGTGATCGACCGCATCAGTTCCTCGGTATCCTCCGGCTTCAGCGGAGGACCATCCACCCGATGCAGAACGCCATGGAGGCGAATCACGGGCGGTATGTTGACGCGGATGTGCAGGTCGGCGGCCCCCTCGGAGACCATCAACTGCAGCAAATCGGACATTTGGTACGACATGACAAAAAGTAGGACGCTCGTGTTTACCGCCGGATCGTCGAATTGGGGAGCAGAAACATTGCCAGAACGGTTTTATTGCCAGAACGGTATCAAT
>CAIPFS010000184.1 GCA_903864375.1 uncultured Verrucomicrobiota bacterium | reverse complement strand
GCACCGGTATTCAGGAGCTTCTGGCAGGGTGCCCAGCCCAGTCCAGTGGGTATGAAGATTGGACGTTTCAAGCTGAAACCGCCTTCTTTACGCTGCGCGATCAATTCCAGGTGGCATCACTGGATGGATTTGGACTCAAAGGACGGTCGGTGGCGGTTGCGGCGTCCGGTGGCGTCCTGCATTACCTCATTCACCACCTCCGACGGAGCGTTCCTCACCTGACCCGAATTACCTATTACGAGGTGGGAGATTTTCTGGTGTTGGACTCCGTCTCATTGCGGAATCTGGAGGTCATTGAGCCACTGACTTCAAGTTCTCCCAAGGCTCTGACTTTGTACGCGGCCGTGAATCGAACCGTAACCCCGATGGGGGCACGTAAACTTCGAGACTGGCTGACTCAACCGCTGGGGGCGGTCGACGCCATCCTCCTCCGGCAGGGGGCGGTCGCAGCCTGGCTCGCGCAGGCCGATGGGCTCGACCTTTTTCGAGTCGCTCTGGCTGAGGTCCGGGATCTGGAGCGAACGTTGAGCCGACTGAGTCTCGGCTCCGGCAACGCGCGGGATATGGTTGCGTTGCGTGAAGCCTTGCGCCGGGTTCCCGCCATTCGCGCCCTGGTTGGAAAGGCGGCGACGGCGACAGAACCGTCCCCGCTTCTTGGCTCCCTGGAAGTTCACCTTTCGCCTCTGCCCGGATTGGTTGAAAAGCTCGATCAAGCCCTGGCCGATGACCCGCCGCTCGCTGTCAAGGAAGGTGGAATGATACGGGATGGCTATCGTCCGGAACTCGATGAACTGAGGCTGGCTTCCAGGGGGGGGAAGGATTGGATTGCCCGGCTGCAGCAGGATGAAATCACCCGGACCGGTATCCCATCCCTCAAGATTGGATTTAATTCCGTCTTTGGATATTTCATCGAGGTCACCCGTTCGCATCTGGCAAAGGTGCCCGCCGATTATATCCGAAAACAGACGGTGGCCAGCGGCGAACGGTTTATCACTCCACAACTCAAAGAGACAGAGGCGAAGATCTTGGGTGCGGAGGAACGGGCGGCGAAACTCGAATATCAGTTGTTCCTGGAATTGCGTGAAGCAGTGATGGCGGAACTCGTTGCTATCCAGAAAACAGCCTCCGCCCTGGCTCAACTCGACGTCCTGGGGGCGTTTGCCGAAACGGCCCGCCTCCATGCCTGGGTTCGGCCCGAAATTGGAGCCGAGGGACGATTCGACGTCCGGGACGGGCGGCATCCGGCCATCGAACGTGCACAGTTGGAGGAACGATTTGTCCCCAACGACACGCTCCTCGACCCGGACGAACAGCAGATTGCGTTGATCACAGGCCCCAACATGGCCGGAAAGAGCACCTACATCCGGCAAGTGGCTCTGCTTTGCATTCTGGCCCACGTGGGTTCATGGGTTTCGGCATCCTCCGCCCGAATCGACCGGGTGGACCGTATTTTTACCCGCATTGGGGCCAGCGATGATCTCTCCCGGGGACAAAGCACGTTCATGGTCGAGATGACGGAAACCGCAGGAATCCTCAACCTGGCCACCCGCCATAGTCTGGTGATTCTGGATGAAATTGGACGGGGCACCAGCACCTTCGATGGTTTGAGTCTGGCCTGGAGCATTGTTGAATTCCTGCACCATCAGGTGGGTGCCAAGACCCTTTTCGCCACCCACTATCACGAGTTGACGGAACTCGCGACCAAGTTGAAACGGGTCCGGAACTTCCATGTCGCGGTACGTGAATGGAATGATCAGATTATTTTTCTTCGAAAAGTGCTCCCGGGCGGTACCGACAAAAGCTATGGCATCCAGGTGGCCCGCCTCGCCGGCGTCCCGCGAGAAGTCATCGAACGGGCCAAGGAAATACTTCGCATTCTGGAGGAGGCCGAATTGAACGTGCAACAGCTCGTGGGCTCTCCTCCGAAGGAATCACCGGAGACCTCCGGGAAGAAAATTCGTCGCGAGCGGGTTCAATTGCAGCAGCTGGGCCCGCCACCACAACTGGATCTGTTTCTTTCCCTGCCGGTTGAAATTCAACAATCCGGGTCCGCGGGGTGATTCCAATTGGCAAAGTCATCAACGGAGAAATCGGGTACTGTCCACGGAATAAGCCATCCCTGAGTTATTCCCGCCTGAACCAGGCCCCGCATCGAGAGCACCCCTCGATGGAGGCGTTGAACGACTTCAGCGAGGGCCGTTGCAGGATAGATGGCGGCCAGGGGCTCTGCCTCGCCGTTGATCATGGGGATGACTCCATATCCCGGCCTGGCCCGCGCGAGCAGTTGTGAAATCAGGGGGTGGCTCATGCGTTGAAGATCAACGGCCAGGATGAAGACCAGCGCCGTCGGTAGAACGGTGAGCACCGCCTCCAGACCGGCCAGGGGACCTGCATTTTTTGTGCGGTCACGAATCAACTGCACCCCCCGGGGAAGGTCGGGAGGCGGTTGCTCCTGATTCCAGGAAACAGCCCTGGGTTCAAACGCGCAGGATTCAAGGAGGTTCAGTTGCCGTTCGAGCCATGTCTGCCTCTGTGGGAGCGGGGCTTCCGGAGAGGCGTGTCGGATCATCGTAGCCTTGTCGCGCCCCATTCGGATGGACTTCCCGCCGGCCAGGATGACTCCAGCTATTTTCATCGG
>CAIPFS010000183.1 GCA_903864375.1 uncultured Verrucomicrobiota bacterium | reverse complement strand
GCATCCAGTGCACAAACTGCTCCTTCTCATTGGGGCCAAAGGCCAGCCGTCGCTCCACCACCCGCGAAATGCAATGGTAGTACGCTCGACCCACCCCGGAATCCATCTTCAAACGCCCTCGCCGCATGCACGAACCGTAGCCAGACCATAGCCGTTGTCAAACAGATGACCTGTCCCTTTGTTTTATATTTCGGAATTCGGATGGGGGGATTTTGACTACTCGAGGGCTTGGCGCATCTTGGCGAACAAGTCTGCACCAGAGTTTTCGGGGACCAGTTGATTGGCGGCGGCCTCGGCGTCCTCAATGCAATCCGGGGGAAGTTCCTTGAGGAAAGGAGATGGATGGCAGGGTATAAGCTGTCCGTAACGTCGGCGTGCCCGACAGTAGGTGATTCGGAGTTGCTGCTGGGCACGGGTGATTGCGACGTAAAACAGGCGTCGTTCCTCGTCCAGAGTGCCTTCCAGCTTGGACCGGGCATGGGGAAGCAGGCCATCCTCAAGTCCCACGACATGGACATGGGGAAATTCAAGACCTTTGGCAGCGTGCATGGTAATCAGAGTTACCGCATCCACAGTGTCCTCTCGATCATCGGCTCGATCCTGATCCAGCGAAAGATCGTCCAGGAAGGTGTTGAGCCGGTCCATTGGATGAAGGCTGGTTCGATACACCAAGGGAGCGGGTGTCTGTTTGGAGTGTGCCTTGGGATCCACAGGAGTCGGTGGAAGGGAAGGCATCGGCGCTACCGGTTGGGCAGCTGCCGGCAAGGATCCGGGGGGTAATGGAGCCACTGGACCGTCGGCGGGGTCCAGTTCCCGCATCAATTCGTGAAGGTTGCGCATCCGATTGTCGGCTGCTTCCGGAGTCTTTTCTGTGCGCCGTAAATCGGCCTCGTAGCCGATATCTCGCAGCCAGTTTTCAGCCCATCGTGCGAGGCAAACGGGAGAACGGTCTTCCAACGGCGCCCGATTCGTTTCAATCCAGCGGACAAAATTCCGGACCGCTTCTGCTGTTCGCGGCTGGAAGCTGGCGAGGACGTCGGTGTGGCGCATCACTGCGAATACCGGGGCGCTTCGTTCCTGGCTGGCTGCGAGGAGACGCTCCATGGTGACATCGCTAAGTCCCCGGGCAGGAGTATTGGCGATGCGGAGCAGAGATACGTCATCTTCCGGGTTCACAAGGACCCGGAGATAGGCCAAAAAATCCCTGATTTCACGACGATCAAAAAAACTTTGACCGCCGATCAGTCGATACCGGATTTTATGCTTTCGAAGGGCGCTTTCCAGAGGTCGGGCCTGAAGGTTGGTGCGGAATAAAATGGCCTGGTTGCGCCACTCCACCTTTTGGGCATGGCGATCGTATTCGATGGTTTCCGCGATCGTGTTCGACTCCTCCTCATCCTGCTCAAAGGACTGGAGGCTGACCAGTGGCCCATCGCCTTTGGCTGACCAGAGTTCCTTGCCCCGTCGTTTCGGATTGTTTCGAATCAGGGCGTTGGCAGTCTTGAGGATGTAGTTCGTCGACCGATAATTCTGTTCAAGTTTGATGATCTTGACCTCCGGGAAGTGTTGTTCCAGTTCGGTCAGATTGGCGGACTCTGCCCCGCGCCAACCATAGATTGACTGGTCGTCATCGCCGACGACGCAGAGATTGCGGGATTCCCGGGTCAGGGCATGGACCAACTCAAATTGAGCCGCGTTGGTGTCCTGATACTCATCAACCATCACATACTGGAAGCGTTCCCGGCAGCGAGCCAGCGCTTCCTCATTTTCCCTGAACAATTTCAGGGGGAGCAGAAGCAAATCGTCGAAATCCACGGCATTGCAGGCCCGCAACGCGGATTCGTACCTCCGGATGACATGTTCGGCCAGAGCCCGGACTTCCGGTTCTGAGAAAGCATCCCGTTGCTTTCCTCCCTGACGGAACCGGCTGATCATTGAAAGAATGGCCTGCGGGTCTGTCTTGGAGTCCTTTGTCGAGATGGTCGCCAGAATCTTTTTGATTGTGGCCAACTGGTCTCCCTGGTCGTAGATGACGAAATTGCGTTTGTATCCCAGTTTTTCGATGTTTTCTCGCAGAATGCGAACTCCGAGGGAATGAAAGGTGCACAGAAGGGGGGAGGAGGGAAG
>CAIPFS010000182.1 GCA_903864375.1 uncultured Verrucomicrobiota bacterium | reverse complement strand
GGCCGTCCCCCGGAGTGCTGGATGATGTCCATGGTGGCCATGGCCAGACCGGCTCCGTTCACCAGACAGGCGATGTTGCCGTCCAGCTTGATGTAATTCAGGGCATGCTTGCTGGCCTCCACCTCGAGCGGTGATTCCTCGGCCAGGTCCCGCATTTTGACGATCTCGGGATGGCGATACAGAGCATTGTCATCCAGGCTGATCTTGGCATCCACCGCCACGAGGGCCTCCTTGCCATCAGCGGTCGCAACGATGCAGAGCGGGTTGATCTCCACCATGGCGGCGTCGGCTTCCCACCAGGTCTTGTAAACACCGGCGATCAACTTGCATGCCTGATTGAACAGGTCGCCTTTGAGCCCCAGGGCACTGGCCAGTTTGCGGGCCTGATACGGCATCAGACCGACAGCGGGGTCGACCCACTCCTTGAAAATCTTTTCAGGCGAGTGATGGGCCACTTCCTCAATTTCCACACCACCTTCCGTGCTCGCCATGATGACCGGACGGGAAACGGCCCGATCGAGCAGCACCGCCAGATAAAACTCCTTCTTGATGGTCTCTGCCGCCGCCACCAGAACGGTCTGGACCAGGCGACCTTCGGGACCGGTTTGCAGGGTCACCAACACCTGGCCCAGCATTTTTCCGGCGACATCGACGGTCTCCTCCACGGATTTGGCCAGTTTGACCCCGCCCTTGAATCCAGAGGTGAAGGTTCCCTTGCCACGCCCGCCGGCATGAATCTGGGACTTGACCACCACCAACCCGCGACCGGAGGAAAAAATGCGGCGCGCGGCTGCCTCCGCTTCCGCGACCGTCGTGCAGGGCTGTCCCGCCGGGACGGCGACGCCGTATTGGTGCAACAGCTGTTTGGCTTGGTACTCGTGAATATTCATCGGCTAATAAAAGAGAAAGGGAAAGGAAGGTCAGTGAACGGGAGCAACGCAACGCCGCTCCAACTCCGGGTCAGCTAGCGCTGATCCACCGGCACCCACTTCAATCCGACAGGTCCAGTATACACGGACTGCGGACGGATGAGTCGATTATCCGCCAGTTGTTCGAGAACATGCGCCGTCCATCCGGCGGTTCGGGCGATGGCAAAGACGGGCGTGAACAGGTCCGTGGGCAGACCCAGGGAGAAATAGACCGTGGCGCTGTAGAAGTCCACGTTGGCATGGAGGCCCTTCTTTTGCAGCATCAGTTCGGCGATGCGTTCCGACATCTGAATCCACCGCGGATCGCCCAACTGGGCCGAAAGCAGTTGCGCCATGCGCTTCAAGTGCGGAGCGCGGGGGTCGAGGACCTTGTAGACCCGGTGACCAATGCCCATGATTTTCCGCTTGTTGGCCAGTTCACCATCGATGAAGGCATCCACCTTGTCGACGCTGCCAATCTCCCGGAGCATCTTGATCACCCCTTCATTGGCCCCGCCGTGGAGTGGTCCCTTGAGGGTTCCAATGGCGGTGGTGATCGCCGAGTACATGTCGCTCAGGGTGGCGATGGTCACGCGGGCACTGAAGGTCGAGGCATTCATGCCATGGTCGGCGTGCAACACATAGCAGACGTCCATGGTGTTGGTCATTTCGACCGACGGACGAACTCCATTCACCATCCAGAGAAAATTGGCCGCTTCGCCCAACTCCGGATCGGGTGCCACCAACGGCAGACCCTGACGGGCGCGATGGAAATAGGCGGTCAGAACCGGAACCTGGGCGATCAGGCGGAGGGCTTTTCTCCGCTGCGCATCCATGGTGTCGTCGTCCGCCGTGGTATCATAGCATCCCAGGGAACTGACTCCGGTTCGCAAGGCATGCATCGGAGGGCAATTCTTGGGAAAGCGGGTCACCAGATCGACGACCCCTTGAGGAAGCTCCCGATAGCCTGCCAGGACCTGCTTGAACTGGGCGAGTTCGGTGGCGCTGGGAAGGTGATTGTGCAGCAACAGGTGCACCACCTCCTCATAACTGACCTTGCCGGCCAGTTCATTGATGTCGTAACCGCAATAAATCAACTGACCGATGTCACCCCGGACGTCACTCAACCGGGTATGCGCCGCCACCACCCCTTCCAGTCCCTTGGAGACGGTGGACGGAGACGGTGGATTTTCAACGACAGTGGCGCTCATGAGAACAAGGATGGGATCGGGACTTTGAAAGCTCACGGCAGTTTGCGAAGCGGGACCCGAAAGCGTCAACCGATTTCACTGGAATCCGGCAAGGCATCGCCAAAAACAGCTCGTGAAACGGTTCTCCCGGGACCTCGACCCGAACCCACCGCCGACCTATACTGCACCATGGTCGCAACGGCAAATCCGCGGCAATTCACCGAACGCCGATGAAAATATCCATCGTCATCCCCGCCTTCAACGAAGAGAAGTTGTTGCCTGCCACCCTGGAGGCGGTGCGGAAAGCCAATCGAAGCTGGTCCGACCAGGGATGGGATACTGAAATCATGAAGTATGACGGTGAATTTAAGTTGTTGGCAGTGCATACACACCGAGATCACCCCTACAGCATATTTCCCATTGTGCCACACAAATGGATTGAAATTTTAGGATACCTGTGTCCACATCAAATTTCAGATGCTTGGCTCAGCCAACAGGCATATATGTTGAATATTTGGCAAAGAATAGATGTCATAGTCAAGCATGATCGTTATGACCTCACTGGTAACAACAATGACACAGTGTTTCAAAACAGACCCATGCT
>CAIPFS010000181.1 GCA_903864375.1 uncultured Verrucomicrobiota bacterium | reverse complement strand
CCTGCCTGGTGAACGGAGCCGGGTTGGCCATGGCCACCATGGACATCATCCAGCATTCCGGAGGGCGACCAGCCAACTTCCTGGATGTCGGCGGTGGCGCTTCCAAGGACCAGGTGTCTGCGGCATTCCGCATCATTCTCAGTGACGCCAGCGTTCAGGGGATTCTGGTCAACATCTTCGGCGGCATCATGGACTGCAACGTGATCGCCACCGGCATCGTCGCCGCCGTCCGCGAGACCGGCCTCACGCTCCCTCTGGTGGTTCGCCTGGAAGGCAATAATGTCGCGGTGGCCAAGCAGACCCTGGCGGCCTCTGGTCTGACCATCATCAACGGGGACACCATGGCGGATGCCGCCAAAAAAGTGGTCGCAGCTGTCGCTGCCCTCTGAGCCTCTTCAGAACCTCATACCTTTTCCTTCTCATTCAATGGCCATTCTTGTCTCTCCCCAAACCAAGGTTCTGGTTCAGGGCATCACCGGTTCCTTCGGTGCCCGCCACGCCCAGCTTTCGCTCGACTACGGCACCCAGGTGGTGGCGGGAGTCACTCCAGGAAAGGGCGGTCAAACTTTTGATTACAAGGGTTTTTCGGTCCCCATCTTTGACACGGTCGCGGAAGCGGTCCGCCAGACCGGGGCCACCGCCAGCGCCCTTTTTGTTCCTCCTCCGTTTGCCGCCGATGCCATCCTCGAGGGCGCGGACGCGGGCTTGGAACTGGTGGTCGCGATCACGGAGGGCATTCCCGTCAACGATATGATCCGGGTCAAACGGGCGATTCAAGGCAAGCCCACCCGCTTGATCGGACCCAACTGCCCCGGATTGGTCACCCCTGGAGATGGGGAAAATTCCCACGGCGGCTGCCGGATTGGCATCGCCCCGGGCTACATCCACAAGCGCGGTCATGTCGGTGTCGTCAGCCGTTCGGGCACGTTGACCTATGAAGCGGTCTGGCAGTTGACCTGCCGCGGCGTGGGTCAGAGCACCTGCGTCGGTATTGGTGGCGATCCGGTCAATGGCACATCGCATCTGGACGTCATCAAGATGTTCATGGCCGATCCGGACACCCACGGAATCATTTTGATTGGAGAAATTGGCGGGGCCTCCGAGGAAGAGGCTGCCGAATGGATCGCGCAGCACGGCACCAAACCGGTGGCGGGATTCATCGCCGGTGCCACCGCACCTCCGGGACGCCGGATGGGCCATGCCGGCGCCATCGTCAGCGGAGGGAAGGGAACCGCCCAGGCCAAATTCGAGGCCTTTGAAAAGGCCGGCATTGGTGTCGCCCGGACTCCCAGCGAAATGGCGGACACGCTCCTTCGCCTTATGAAGTGATCGCTCGCGCCGGTGGAAACCACCGGCGCACGTCAGCCTTTCCCAAACCCATCGCTTCAGGCAGCCTTTCGCCCTTCCGGAGCGATGTCGTGGGTTGTTTACATACTGGATCTGGCTGGATTGCTTCTCTGGCTTTCGTTTCGACGGGTGGGCGCTGACCCGACCCGTCCGGCGGGAACTCTTTTGGGAAATCTCCGCCCGGCGGCACCCGTTCCACACCGTTCCTGGGCGTCGTTGCTGACGCTGGGGTTGATGCTGCTCCTGCGCCCTCTTCTCCTGGTCCTTCTGGCCACGGTGCTGGATTCGACGCCGACATGGACACCGGGTCCCACGGTGATCGCGTTTCGGGCGGACGATTGGTTGCGACTCTACTTTTTTTCCACCCTGAGTTTTGCCTGGACCGCCCTGGTCGGCTACGCGGTGCTCCTGGCGTTTTGCGCCTTCTCACGGGATGTTCCGGAGCTGACCTCCTTTGCGGAGTTTGCCGTGACCCTGGCTGGGCCTTTGGGGCGCTTTCCATTGGTCTTTCTCTTTCTTTTCCCGGTCGCCGCCGGTGCTGTGATTTGGTTGGGCGTTGGGCCTGTCTTGCAGTGGCAGCACCTGTTGCCGCCCACCCGGGCCGGAGTTTCCCTGGCGTTTCAGTCCCTCTTCATGGGGGTGGCTGTCTGGCTTCCCCTCCGGTGGGTCGTGGTGTCGGTCCTCCTCCTCCGGTTCGTGCACAATTACGTTTATCTGGGGGAACATTCCGTCTGGATGCTGGTGCAAACCATCGGTCGACGACTGCAATTTCCCCTCGCCTGGATCCCCGCCCGGTTGGGGCGCATGGACCTGGTCCCGCTTCTGGCCGCCGCGCTTTATTGGTTCATCGGGGAAACGGTGAGTCTCGGGCTTGCCTGGGCCTTCCCCCAGACTCTGCAATGACCCCACCGCCCTACCTCACGGGACGCAAAGGGGGTGTCTGTATTGCCGTCAAAGCCCAACCCCGCGCCCGAACCAATGCGATCGTCGGGATTTCAGGGGAGGAGCTCAAAATACGCATCACGGCCCCTCCGGTCGATTCCGCCGCCAACGAAGCCCTGACGGCCTTCCTCGCTGAAATCTTGGGATGCTCACGTCGATCCGTCAGCCTCATCCGGGGAGCCTCATCCACGCACAAGCTGTTTTTTGTCGAGTCTCTGACGTTGGAGCAGGCCCGTGTGGCCTTGCAGGGTCATACGGCGGATGGCGACGGCCCCTGACAGCAACCCGGATCAGGAGCTCAGACCGGCTGTGTTCGATACCAGGCCAGCGTCTTTTCCAGTCCATCCTCCCACCCCACCGAGGGGCGATAGCCAAAGGCGGTGCACGCTTCCGCAATGTCGGCTCGCGAGTAGAGAATGTCGCCGGGTCGGATGGGAGCAAACACCGGCTCAATCCGGCGTCCCGTGAGCTCCGACAACCGATCAAGCAGCCTTAGCAGTGAAATGCTTTCCCCGGCGGCAATATTGAAAACCCTGCCCCCGACCTTCTCCCGGGGTGCGGACGCCACCGCCAGATTGGCGGCCACCACATTGTCGACATAGGTGAAGTCCCGGGACTGGGTTCCGTCGCCAAAGATGGTCGGTGGATGGCCTGAAAGGGCCGCGGTGCAAAACCGCGCGATGACCCCGGAATAGGGGGAGGCGTGAGACTGGCGCGGGCCGAAAACGTTGAAGTAACGGAGGCTGACCGTATCGAGTCCGTAGAACTGGTGGAAAAGCTGGCCGTACCGTTCGGCAGCGTATTTTTGCAGTGCGTAGGGGGACAACGGAGCGGGAGCGAGCGCTTCGTGCTTCGTAGCCGCGCTGCTTTCCCCGTAAATCGCGGACGAGGAGGCGAAAATCACCCGACCCACCCCGGCTTCGCGTGCGGTCTGCAAGAGTTGCAGGGTGCCATTCAAATTGATGGCATGCGATTCGAGTGGCTGTTCCACCGAACGGGGAACGGAAGGAAGGGCGGCCAGATGGAAAACCCAATCGCATCCTTCCATGACCGTGCGAAGCGTCGTCGCGTCGCGCAGGTCCCCTTCGAAAAAGGTCACCGCCTGTTCCTTTCGAATCCACCGCAGATTGTCACGGGAACCCAGCTGGAGGTTGTCCAGAATGCGGACCTCGACCCCCGCCGTCGCCAGTGCCTCGGCCAGGTGCGAACCAATGAACCCGGCTCCGCCGGTGACCAGCGCCCTCATGCCCGGTCTGACCTGAATTGAACCGTCATGGGATTCGGTGGATATCGATGCGGTCCCGATTGGCGACACCCATTTCAATGAGCTCCGCATTGGCGTAAAGGTCTGTCAGACGGGGTTTTTCCGTTCCCGAGCGCTGTTCGGCCCGTGCCGATTCCACATCCGCCATCGCCAAGGCGTCCAGCGCCACCAGATCCCGGCTGAATCGCAGTTCATTCAAAGCCCTGGCATAGTGGAGCAGCGTCGTTTCCTCGCCGCGGTACTGACAAATCAGGGCATCGCTGACGCCAAAAACAACCTTCGGCATGAGATCATCCAGGGCGCAGATTTCGGGAATCACCTCCGCCAGGCGGTCGGGTTCACCGGCAAAGCGCAGGGAATTGTCGATGCTCCCCAGGGCCAGCCCGGTGAGGTGCCCGTTCACTCCCGTAAAATTGTGACTCAAAACCGGGGCCACCGAGATGATCTTGGTGATCCGCTGGGTCAGCAGTCGGGTGACGTGAGAGCGGCGTCCCACGCCTTCCTTGTTCTTGAGACCAAATTCCAGGTCGCCCGCGATCAACCGTGCCGGCATGGGGGACTCGTAAAACTTTGTCGAATCCCAGTCGGACTCCTCGCTGCCCTCGCAATGAATCCCCAAATCTGAGGCCAGGATGGTCCACCCCCCGCTGCGGAGGTCGGCCATCCGTTTATCCCAGACAATGATCCGGTCGGGCGAAAATCCACTCTGAATGAGACTTTCCACCAACGCGCGGACCACCGAAGTGCGGGTTCCACTCACGGGTCCGGGGCCGGCGGTCACCTTGAATCCCACCATATCGTTGGTGGACACCACGCTTCGCCAGGCCTCCTCAGGCGTTGATTTCCCGGTCAGGCCCAACAGGCCGGATTCCACCATTTTTCGGACAACACCGCGATTGGGGCTGAACGCGTCGGTGGCCAGTGGGTCGTAAACCACCGTAACAGCAGCCCGGTTGGTGCTGGCAACAGGGAGTGCCCCCCCGGCGGATTCCGAGGCGTGGGCGCGAAACAGCACCGCCAGCCCCAGGGCCACGATCGTTCCGTTTAATGATCTCATCCAATTCATGCGTCTCCCATGCAACTTCCAATTCAACTATGACGTCGGCCCACGCGTCGGGAAATCCAATTTCCCGACGATCTGACTCCCGACGATGCGCCGTTCATGGCCCCATCGCGTCCTTTGGGCGACGGCCCGGAATCGCAGCGGTCTATCAATCCGGCGTCCCCGGTGGTACACCCTTTGACAGAGTGGCGGGGGTGGCGGATTCGTTGTTTTTGACGTGGGCCACCGATTCATGCTCGATCTGCAAATCTGCCCAATATCCGGTCGTTTCCAGACCGCCTCGGGACCACTGTTCCATCCGGATCACCAAACGGCGCCCCTCGAAACGACTCAGGTCCACCGAGATGCGCTGCCAGTCGGGGCGCCGGGCGGTGACAGATTCCCGAACCAATTCCTCCCCGTCCGCCGTGATGCGCAGGTCCCATCCGCTGTCCGATGCCGATCCCACCGCCACCTTCAGGACCGTTTTTCCTCCCAGGGGAGGGACATAGGCACGGACGATCGCGGCGGGGGTTCGTGAGTCATAGGGTTCCGTGGCCAGCACGCTGTTGAGACCTGCATATTCCGGAAGTTTTGCCGGAACGCCGTTCAATCGTGGGCAATCCACCTGCCAGCCCGGTGCCCAAAGCGCAATCGCTTCGCCATCGGTGTCGGGGAGCGTCGGAGCGGGGCTGATGGAAGCCTCTCCCCCGCCCAACAACTCCTTCTGACGCTCGGGAGTCAATGGCTTTCCGTCCTGGGGAGGAGCCAGGATATACCAAATCAAATTGCGAAAATCGGCCTCTGGCATCTGTTCCAATCCCTCCGGCATGACCGAATTCTCGCTCACCCGCAGCTGGACCACATCGCTCTTGGCAATGATCTCCTCCTGGGGACCCGCCATCAGCAGTCGGACCCTGCTGGCGCTGTTTTCAATCAGGCGCCCGGAAAGCGTTCGCCCATCCTTGGTCTCGATCTCGACATTCTCGTAGCCCTTGCCGATGATCTCGTTGGGATGGATGACGTTATGAAGAAGGGCATCCAGGGAACTGCGTCCGACGCCGGTCAGATCCGGTCCCACCTCAGCCCCTTCTCCATACAACTTGTGGCAGACGAAGCAGGTTCGCTTGGCGACTTCGTGACCCGCCTCCAGATCAATGGGGCCGTTGGCGACGACTTTTCGCTTTTCCGCGATCAACTTCAGCTTTTCCGCGCTGGTCGCTTGAACCCGTCCGAAGACCTCGTTCGCCACCGCCTGGACCGAAGGATCCCGGTGACCGGCGAGGTTGCGGACCACCGTTGGGGGAACGTCCCCCCGCTTGATATCCCCGGCTTTGACCGCCGCCAGAAAACGAACCGCCCATGCGGGTCGGGCGGACAGGAGTTCGGAGGTGGCACGGCGGGTCGTCGGTGAGAATCCGGTCCATGCCGTCAGGAGGCGTCCGGGCGTTTCATCATCGCCGATTTCTCCCAGGGCCCGGATGGCCTCGACCTTCAAGGAATCCGCCTCGCTGCCGGCGATCAGGGTGAGCAGGGCCGCCGACGCACTGGCGGAACGGGCGGTTCGGGACGCCCGGATCGCCTCCAGTCGGTCGGGAGCGGAAACGCCGGGGCGATTGATTCGGGAAATCAATGTCTCGATGGACGTGGCATCACCCCAGAGGGCACCCAGTCGCATGGCGCGGCTGGCGATACCCGGGTTGGTTCGACGGAGAAGGGTGGTGAGAGAGTCGCCGACCGCCTTGTCCGGTACCACGGCTTTGCCGCGCTGTCCCTCGATCAGTCCATCCAAGCCTCGAATCGCAAGGGTGTCCGCCGCTTCCGGGAGCCCGGCAAGGAATTCAATCGCCAGGCTCATCAATTCCGGGCGCTGCGCATCACAAAACCGGCGCATGGTTTTGAAGACCAGTTTTCCGGTCAGGGGAAGATGCTCGCTTCCATGCTGCTGATACCAACGGAGCGCGTTTTCCGGATGATTCAGGATCACGGGTTCCGAGGCGGTCCAGATCAGAAAATCAAGGGTGGGATCACTTTCGGAGCCCGCATGTTCCACCAGGGCCGCAAGAGCGGCCGACGGCTCCTCCACCGTCGATCCATCAGGCAACGGCGCCTGGATGGTCAATTGCCCACTCACCCACTGGCGGCAGGCGGAGGCCGTGGCGCTTCGAACCGATGGGTCCGAATCGGAGGCCAGCAGGACGAGCCGGGCTTTGGTTCGCTCATTGCCGATGCGTCGTTCCCCGGTGAATCGGGCCGACCACACCCGCAAGCCTGGTTCCGGGTCGTGCGCCGCGACATCGAGATCGTCTTCCTCCATCGATCCCGTGCTGAACAAGGTCCAGAATGCCGACAAGCGGGCTTCCGGGGTGGAGCGGGTGGACGCCACCAGACGCCGGAGGTGGTCCCGATCCCCGGGGACCAGGCTTCTTCCGTTCAGAACTCGCTGGGCGGTCCGTCGTTGCCACACATTGGGATGGCTCAGGTGGTCGATGAGATCGGTATTCGGCAACCGGGCGAAATCCAACCCGGCCACATGGGACGGGATCGGTTGCTCCGGATGGTCCCCCACCCAGACGATGCGCCAGATGCGCCCGCGTTCCCGGTCCACCCCTGCCGGATCGGCATTGGCGTTCTGATAGCACGGGTACTTGTCGTACCAATCCATCACCCAGAGGGCACCGTCGGGCCCGACCTGGCTGCTGACCGGCATGAACCAGCCATCCTTGGTCGTCAGGAAATCGTCCTGGGCCGAGGCCTTGAAGCTGCTGCCCACGGGGTCCAGGTGATCATGGTTCAGGGCGTTTTGGTGAATGTTCCCCATCAAGGCCTCGCCCCGCCAGGAAGCGGGCCATTGGTCCCCCTGATAAATGCAGACCCCGGCGTACGCCGCCATGTGGTGGCCATGGTTGACGATGCTGGGGAGCAGTTCATAGCCATAGGGATAGGGAGGCTGTCCCGCCTGCCGGGCATAGATGCCGCCGGGAGCGAGATGAAAGAAGTGGTCGATGACACAGGCGCTCACAAACGCATTCCCACGGGCATCAAAATCCACCCCCCAGGGATTGCTCGTGCCCTCGGCGAACACTTCGATCGACTTTTGCCGCGGGTTGAAGCGTGCAACTCCGGCAGTAATCAGGACCGGAGGTGCCTTGGCAGCCCCTGGAATGACGGCTTCGGTCTTGGTAAACACCCCGTGGGTCAGGTAGAGCTGCCCATCCGGTCCCCACGTGAAGCCATTGAGCAGTTCGTGGCGGTCCTCCCGACCAAAGCCCGTGAGGACCTCGGTTTTTCGGTCGGCAACACCATCCCCGTCAGTGTCCTCCAGAAACCAGAGATGAGGAGCCTCGCCCACGTAGACCCCGCCATTTCCCACCAGTAATCCCGTGGCCAGGGTAAAGCCGTCGGCGAAAACCGTGACCTTGTCCACCACCCCGTCGTTGTCGGTGTCTTCGAGAATCT
>CAIPFS010000180.1 GCA_903864375.1 uncultured Verrucomicrobiota bacterium | reverse complement strand
GGCTCGGTTCGCCGATCCGTTCGGGGATGACCCGGGCGGTCTGACCGGGACGGGGAGGCTGCAGGGCGAGGGCAATTTGTTCCCGGTGGAAATTGGACCAGGCGGTGGCGGTCAACGAAGGCAATGCGCTGGATTTGGGAACCGGAACCAAGGAAAGAGATCCGTGATATTGATGGGAATTAAACTCAGGTGTCCCATCCGACTTGCGTGGGCGTCCGGGGCCGTGGCCCTTGATATTGGCGACATGCACTGTCTGGCGTGGCGCATCAAAAACGACGGCCCCGGGGAACCAGCCAACGGGTATCAGGCCCTTCCATTTGGATTGTCCGGCTTTGAATTGAATGACGGCGAGGGCATTTTGCGTGCCGTTGGCCACGAACAGGGTCCTGCCCTTCGAATCAAAGGCCAGGGCATTGGGGGAAGCTCCGAAAAGCTCCGCCGGATTCGGCTTGGCGCAGATGCTCTCGACCACCTTGTCGGTGCGGGTGTCGATGACACTCAAGGTGTCGCTCGCAGCATTGGCGACAACAAGGTAACGGCCCCAGGGATGAAGCGCCAGGGCTGACGCGTGACGGCCCACGACCACCTCCGACAGGGTTTTGCCCGTGGCGAGGTCGAGGACCGTGACCGATCCCTCATTGGCGACATTTTGGACAGCATCCACCCTGACGACCGTACCGCGACCTGCGGGACCGGTGAGATCGCCCGACCCGGGCCGGCGTCCGCCCCAATTGCTGACGTATAATTTTCCACCCACAACCCGGACATCAAAGGGGGCGACACCCACATCCATGAGGTGGATGACCTTTCCGGTGGCGGCATCGATTTCAGCAACGCGATTGGAGAGGTTGAGAGCGACATAGATCCGCTTCCCATCGGGCGACAGGGTCAACCCGGCGGGAATTTCCTCCTTTCGCCGCGGCGCATTGGCATTGGGCAGTGCGATGGAAAAGAGGCCGGAGACCCTGCTGTTGGAATCAACGGCGAACACCTTGATCGAGCCATTGACGTTGGAGAGGTAGATCCTGTCGCCGGCGGGTGAAAAGGCAATGCCCGTAAAACTGAGAATAGCCTCCTTATCGGGCTCCAATACCTGGGGCGAGACCGAATCCGGCTGCGGGTCGTGCCATTTGTCGGAGGGAAACGGGACGCGTTGAAGAATTTTTCCCGTGGCTGGATCGACCACCACCAGTTCACTGGTTTTTCCCGAAGTCACGAGGATCCGACCATCCGGGCTGAGCGCCAGAGCCTGGGGTCGGAGTCCAGGCAGGTCCACCTGAAGACCAGCGGGTGTGACCGTCTGAAGGACCGGAGTGAGCACCCGGTTGGTCCCGACGATCCCGACCTTTTCCCGGGTGGAATAGGGAGCGGGAACGGGAAGGGCAGCGTGCAGCGGGATGCCGAACAAAAGGACCCGGGCAGCCAGGGCGGCGACGACCTGCCGTCGGCGTCGAAATAAGGGCGAAAGCATCAGGCGCATAAAATTGAGAGCACCTTGATACGCGGAGACACAACGGGTGGCAACCGCCGGATGACATGGAATCAGCAGACTGAGGGGCATCGTACTCCCACCGCCCGCGTCCCGGCGTCAGGGACCAGTTGCAGGTTGGACCGATTCCCCTCAATCTTGCCGACATGTCGACGACCTCCCGCCGTGAATTTCTGGCCCAAGCCGCCTCTGTCACCGTTGTGGCTCGCGCCCTGACCCATTCAGCGACCGCAGCCGACGTTCCACCGGTGCTGTCGCAACCCCAGCCGGGACCGCTGGTCGTCTCGACCTGGCCCTTTGGGAAGCCCTCGAATGAACAAGCGCTCAAGATTTTGAAGGAAGGCGGTTCCCCACTCGACGCGGTGGAACAGGGCATCCGCCTGACCGAGAGTGATCTGGGGAATCCGAGTGTGGGTCTTGGTGGAATTCCCAATTCCGAGGGCATTGTCCAGCTGGACGCCTGCATCATGTCGGGACCTGGCCATCGTGCGGGCTCTGTGGCGGCGGTCACCGGTTTTCAGCACCCGATCAGTATTGCCCGGCGGGTGATGGAAACGACCAGGCATGTGATGTTGGTAGGGGAGGGCGCGATGCGATTTGCGTCCGAACACGGGTTTGAGAAAGGCCCTGAAGTCACCGAGGGGCAGCGGGAGGCCTGGAAAAAATGGAAGGCGGAACAACCCAAACCGACCACGGGCGGAGCCCGACCGCCCGCGCCGAACCACGACACGCTCGCCCTGATTCTGCTCGCACCGGACGGGAACATCTACGGGGGCTGTTCTACCAGCGGCTGGGGCTACAAACTGCCGGGTCGGGTGGGAGACTCTCCGATCATTGGTGGAGGGTTGTATGTGGACAACGAGGTGGGAGCGGCGGGAGCCACAGGCATTGGCGAGAACGTGATGCGCTTCTGCGGTACCTTCCTGTTTGTTGAATTGATGCGCCAGGGCCGGCATCCGCAGGAGGCCTGTATCGAGGCGATCCAGCGCATTGCGAAGCTGGATCCCAAGGGCTTCGATCTTTCGATCAATTTCATCGCCCTCGACAAACAGGGGCGCTACGGCGCGGCGGGGACCGGGTCGGGATTCCAGTACGCGGTCGCCAGCAATACCTACAGTCGTGTCGAGCAGAGTCCGGGGCTGACGGCGGCCCCCATCGGACCGGTCGGAGGAAATCAGGGGAAATAGGGAAATCCCTTCCTCCCTCTGACTGTTTTCAGTGTTCATCGTGCTTCCTAGAGGCGGGTGGTTGGAGTAGTCTTCCCGCCCTTAGTCCTATGGACGCACCAACACTCGACGAGTTTCTCGCGCTGGCGCGGCAGGGCAATTTGATCCCTGTCACGCGCAAACTTCTGGCTGATTTCGAGACCCCGCTGTCGGCCTATTGGAAGCTCCGCGGCCAGGGAGCGTCCTTTCTGTTTGAGTCTGTGGAGGGTGGGGACCACCTCGGACGCTATTCCTTTGTCGGGTGCAATCCGCGTGCGGTCATCCGGCAACGGGGTGACGTGGTGGAAGTCCTTGAAAACAACCGATTGATCCAGAGTTTTCGGGTCACCCAGAGCCCCGGTCAGGAGCCAGGAACGGTGCGGGACGGATTGGTGGTCGTGGAGGAATACCTGGCCCGCTTCAAACCCGTCCACGTGGCTGGTTTGCCCCGATTTGCCGGCGGCGCGGTGGGTTTCATTGGTTACGAGTTCATTCACGATCTGGAGCCATCGGTTCCACGACCGCCGCGGGATGAATTGGGGACGCCCACCCTGTGTTTTCTCATTGCTGACGAATTGCTGGTGTTCGATCGGGTGAATCAGACGCTCACCGTGCTGGTGAATGCGATCATTGAGCCCGGGGCGGATCCCGCTGAGGTTTATGAGGAAGCGGTGAGCGAAGTGGACCGGCTGGTGGATTTGCTGTCACAACCCGCCCCATCGATACCGGTCATCCTGCCATCTGCGCCGCCCGAAGCCCCCTTTGTATCGAACACGACGCGGGAGCGGTTTGAAGCGAACGTGGAGGCCGCCGCCAAGTACATCCGTGCGGGGGACATCATCCAGGTGGTGGGGTCCCAGCGGTTCAGCGCCCCCATTCAAGCTTCCCCGCTGGAAATTTATCGGGCCGTCCGGAGCGTGAACCCGTCACCGTATCTGTTTTTGCTCGAGTTGGAAGAGATGGCGCTGGTGGGTGCCTCTCCCGAGCTCCACGTCCGCTGTGTCGAAGGGAGGGTGGAAATCCGGCCCATTGCAGGCACGCGCCCGAGGGGAAAAACCGTGGAAGAAGATCTGGCCCTGGAGACGGAATTGCTGGCCGACCCGAAGGAACGGGCGGAGCACGTGATGCTGGTCGATCTGGCACGAAACGATATCGGACGGGTCTGCACCTATGGGTCGGTCAAAGTCCAGGAAATGATGATCACCGAGCGCTACAGCCACGTGATGCACATCGTCTCTCAGGTGGAGGGACAACTTTCCCCGGAGCATGACGCGTTTGACCTGATGAGGACCACCTTCCCTGCGGGAACCCTGAGTGGTGCCCCCAAAATCCGGGCGATGCAGATCATCGCGGAACTGGAGCAAACCAGCCGGGGACCCTACGGCGGCTGCGTTGGTTATTTTGGGTTTAACGGCAATGCGGATCATTGCATCACAATTCGAACCGCCCTGGTGAAGGATGGGATTGCCTACGTACAGGCCGGGGGAGGATGGGTCAATGACTCCGTGGCCGCCGCCGAGTACCAGGAAACCATCAACAAATCGAAGGCGATGATCAAATCGATCTCCCTTGCGGAATCGTTTTCGCCCCACCACTGAGACCCTCCTGTTGACCGATGAAAAAATCTGCCTACGCCGCCGCCGGGGTCGACATCGACCTGGGAAACCGCGTCAAAGCCACCCTGCCGCAACTGCTTGCCTCCACCCGCCGCCCCGGTGTGTTGGGAAAGGTCGGCGGATTCGGCGGGCTCTTCGCGATTCCAGCCGGGAAATATGAAGAACCCATCCTGGTCAGCTCGGTGGACGGGGTGGGCACCAAACTCAAGGTTGCCTTCCTGATGAACCGCCATGACACCATTGGTGAAGACCTGGTCAACCATTGTGTCAATGACATCGCGGTGCTGGGTGCGGAACCCCTGTTTTTCCTGGATTACCTCGGCACGGGAAAACTGGAGCCGCATGTGTTTACCGAGATCATCCAGGGCTTTGCCCGGGGATGTTCCGCCAACCGGTGCGCTCTGATCGGCGGTGAAACAGCCCAGATGCCGGGATTTTATCAGGAGGGGGAATATGACCTCAGCGGGACCATTGTGGGGATCGTCGAAAAATCCCGGATGCTCAATGGCCAGCGGAACGTGAAGCGGGGCGACGTGGTAATTGGGATTGAATCCAACGGCCTGCATACCAACGGATATTCCCTCGCCCGTCGGATTTTGTTCGACAAGCTGGGGTATCGTCCGTCCGGTCGGGTGGCGGAACTGGGCTGCACCATGGGCGAGGAGATGCTCAAGGTCCATCGCAGTTATGGACCGCTGGTCCAAAGCCTGTTGAAGCGCTTCAATCCGCTGGGAGGCGTCGCATCGATCAAGGCGTTTGCCCACATCACCGGTGGCGGCTTCGTCGACAATATTCCCCGGGTGCTCCCCAAAACCGCCGACGTGATCGTGCGGAAGGGGTCGTGGGAGATGCTCCCCATCTTCCAGTTATTGCGGGACCGGGGGGGTGTGGAGGAACTTGAACTCTATCAGGTCTTCAACATGGGCATTGGCATGGTCTGTGTCGTGGCCGCCGATCAGGCGGCGTCCGTCCTGAAGGCCATCGGTCGTGCCCGTCACACCGCGTGGATTATCGGCGAGGTGGTCCGGGGAACCGGCAAGACCCGCATTGAATAGAGGGTATGTTCCCTTCCGGCGCCTCGCCCCGGGGCATTTCAGGCGCAACAAACTGCAGAATTCCGGTAGCACGACACTAGTCGATACGCGCGACGGAAGCGATCTCACTGGACTTGAACGTGCAGCGATCGATCCGCAGGAGGAGATCTGCTTTGCGGCTGGCATCCAGAGGAAGCTCGTCGTCGGCTGTCCTCAATGGCCCCACCAGTTCCATGTCGTTTTTTAGGACCACGCGGCAGGAATGGCCGATCGGGAGACCGTTGTTCCTGGCAAACTGAACCTGCCACGCCTTTTGTTCCGCCCGCCATCGGGCCAGTCCTGACCCGGGGCCATCGCCGTCAAAGGTGAATTCATCCTGCACGACAAAAAAGTACCGGAATTTTGTAGTACCGGTCCAGCGACGAGAGCATCGGGGACCGGGTGTCGGTTGAATTTGACTGGACACTTCGACAGGCATCCCTGACCAAGGGAGAATGAACGTTCTTCGCCAGTTCCTTTCCCGGCCTGCCGGGGCGGTTTTTGTCTGGATGGCCTGCAGTCACCTGATGGCGGCGGACCTGGTGGTTCCGGATTCGGTGATTTTTGAGCGAGGTATTGAATTTTCCAATCCCGACAACCAGCACCTCCAGATCAATCTAGCGCGACCGAAGCAGGGGAATGGCCCCTTTCCGGTGGTTCTCTGCATTCACGGGGGGGGATTTCGGGCGGGCACCCGGGAAGGCTACGATCGACTTTGTGTGACGCTGGCGGCACAGGGCTACGTGGCGGCGACGGTGACTTACCGACTGGCTCCGGCCTACCCGTTCCCTGCCGCGGTGGAGGACTGCAAAACCTCGGTCCGCTGGCTTCGCGCCCATGCAGCCGACTACCATCTGGATCCGCATCGAATCGGGGTGATGGGTGGTTCCGCCGGGGGACACCTGGCCTTGTTTTTGGGTGTGACCGCGGGTGTCGCGGCATTTGAAGGCGAAGGGCATCGGGAGCAGTCCAGCGCAGTCGATTGCGTGGTGAGTGTTTATGGTCCCAGCGATTTCACCCAATCGTATGGTAAAAGCGTCGATGCCCACGAAGTACTTCCGTTGTTTTTTGGTGGAAACCTCGAAACCAGGCGCCGGGAGCACATCGTTGGCAGTCCGCTCTACTGGGTGACCCCTCAGGCCCCGCCGACCCTGTGCATTCACGGGACGGAAGACAAATATGTGGCCCACGAGCAGGCGGTTTGGATGGTGGACCGACTGAAGGCGGCTTCCGTGGAGGCGGAGCTACTGACCCTTCCGGGAGCAGGGCATGGATTCAAAGGAGACGATGCGGAGAAGGCCGATGCTGCCATGCTGGCGTTTTTTGACCGGCATCTGAAACCAGCCAGGCCCTGAAGCGGAGAAAGGGGACGGCATCAAAAATCGAACGGTGATACAAAAACCGGGGTCGTTGGTGTCTATCCGGTGAATCGATGAGTCAAAGCCCTGTCCAGGAGAGTTGGTGCACCGCCTTGTATGAGGCGCAGGCACCCGCCCTGCTGCTCTACGGCCGGGCGCTGGGACTCAGCCACGCAGAGGCCGAGGACGTCCTGCACGAGGTGTTTCAGGCGTTGTTGGGTTTGAGGGAAACCCCGGCGGATCCGAATCGCTATGCGGTTCGGGCTTACCGGCATCGGGCACTCAACCGCCATCGATCGGTCTGGCGTCGGCTGACCCACGAACTTCAAGCGCGCTATTGGTTCGAAACGGATTCCCAAACCAGCGATCAGGAGCGCGAGGCCATGGCCTGCCTGTCCTCGCTGCCCACCGGCCAGCGGGAGGTCCTGGTGCTCAAGTTCTGGCACGACCACACCTTTGAGGAAATCGGGACGCTGCTGGGTATTTCTCCAAACACGGCAGCCGGCCGCTATCGGTATGGGTTGGAAAAATTACGGACTGCATTGCAGGCCAATAAGTTGGAAGGCGTATTTTATGAACGATCCCTGGATCCAGAATCAACTCCGTTCCTGGCAGCCCCGGCGTCCGTCCCCCGGACTTAGAGACCGGATTTTCAAGGACGCCGGAGCGGACGCGGTGGCGACCCAGCCGGGGCCGTGGTCCCCAGGATTCCGGCCCGCCTGGTGGGTTCCGGCGCTGGCATGCCTGGCGATGATGGCCAATCTCCGATGGGGCGGGCTTGAAACCGGCCACATGGCGCGGTTGGCCACCCTTCAGGCGGAAAGCACTCCATCGGCCTTCATGCTCCGGAATGCGGCGGCACTCAGCCTGATGAACTCTCCAAGCCGCCAAAGTTTTACGTGGACAAATCAACCGCTGAATCCCACCACTAACGGCTCTTTGTCCGGAATCAACTGATTCAGAACCGAGCGATTTTCGCACTATTGTATGTCAACGCCCAAATCGTCCCGCCCCAACCCGCCCCCGGCGCCGGGCAAGACCGCCTCCCCTCCCCCGGCCACAACACCGGACGAAGCGGGGAACAACTCCCCGGGAAGACTTTACCGCGGGGTGGACTGGATCACCTTTGCCGTCACCGCGCTGGTGGTCTTTTTAGGTTATCTTTTCACCCTGTCGCCGGACCTGACCCTCGAGGATTCAGGCGAATTGGCCGTGGGCTCGATGTATGCGGGGGTCCCCCATCCTCCAGGCTATCCCGTCTGGACCCTTTACACCTGGCTGTTCACCAAGATCATTCCCTTTTCCAACATTGCCTTCCGCGTATCGATCTCCTCGGCGGTTGCCGCCTCCCTCTCCGCAGGGATTGTCGGCCTGCTGATCTCCCGGGGCAGCAGCATGATTCTCGAGGGCATCCATTGGTTCAAGGAATTGGACCGGAAGCTGGAAGCACCGATTTGCCTGGTCTCCGGCCTGGCGGGCGGGATGTTGCTGGGCTTCAACGGCTACATTTGGAGTCAGGCCGTCATCGTGGAGGTCTACACCCTGGCCGTGCTGACGCTGATGGGCGTGCTGGCCTTTCTGCTTCGATGGATGTACGCGCCTTTGCAGCTCCGATATCTCTACCTGTCCTTTTTCTTTTTCGGACTCTGCCTGTGCAATCACCAGACGCTGATTGTTGCGGCGATGGGCCTTGAGATTGCGATTCTGGCGGCGGATCGCCGGTTGGGACGCGACATGTTCTGGGCCAACGGCGCGGTTTTCACCTACGTGGTGTTGGGACGGGCCTTTGGTTTTTCCGGAATCCTGGTGGATAACCCGGGGGTCTTTCTGATCTTCAGCGTGATTGGCTATGGATCACTGGTCACCGTGTTTGCGGTGAACGGCAAGATGGACAGCACGGTGCGGCTCTACGCCACCTATGCGCTGGCTGCAGTCGGTTTGGTGGCCATCCTGCTGTTCCAGCATTCTTCAGCGTTGGTTACGGAGCTGAATACCCAGGCGGGTCAGGCGGTCGCCGCGGGGCAATCCCCTGACAGTTTCATCCGGCAGCGCGATACAACGGAAGGCGGTGCCCATACCCTCCTGGTCCTGTTGGCGGGATTGTCGTTCCTGCTGTTTGTCAGTCAGTTCGCCATTTCCTACGGCACCGAGCAGCGGGATCGCCTGCTGAGTCGTCTCGGCCCCACCGCCATCTGCGGCCTGTGTTTTTTCGCCGGCGCCTTGTTCTACCTGTACATGCCGCTCGCCTCCATGAGCAACCCGCCCATGAACTGGGGATATCCGCGAACCTGGGATGGGTTCATCCATGCGTTCACCCGCGGTCAGTACGAGAAGACCAATCCCAGCCTCGAACTGGGGCGGCTGGGGAGGCAGTTGTTCATGTACGCCCAGGGCTGCCAGGAGGAGTTCAACTGGGCCAATCTCCTCGTGGGACTGGTTCCGTTTGTCTTCCTGTACCAGATGCGCCGGCGGGAGCGCGCCTGGTTGATCGGCTTGACCGCATCTATCTGTGCCTCGCACTGATCCTGTTGGTCCTGCTCAACCCGGGCGTGGACCTTCAAAGCCGCAAACTGGTCAAGGTTTTCTTCACCTCCTCGCACGTTGTGATTTCCCTGGCCGTCGGGTATGGCCTTTCGCTGATCAGCGCGATGCTCGTGACCCGGTTCCGGGAAACCCGGACCTGGCTGGTGGGCGGAGCGTCGGTCGCCCTGCTTTTCAATGTGGTTGAAGCCTACAACACCTGGCAGGACAACCATCAATGGACGACCCGTCTGGGTCCGCTGGTCAGCATTGGCATCTCCCTGGTCTTCATGGCCCTGGTGGCACTGCCGAAGGAGAAGGTGCATCTCGGATCCATTCTCGGTCTGTTCGCCTTGATTCCGGCGGACTCCATGCTGTCGCACTGGGCCGACAACGAGCAGCGCGGCCATTTGTTTGGATTCTGGTTTGGTCACGACATGTTCAAGCCACCATTCCAGGCCAAGGATCAGAAGCCGCTCTACCCGGCCATGGCGCGGGATGCCGTCTTGTACGGGGGCACGGACCCGGGACGTTTTTGCCCCACCTACATGATCTTTTGCGAAAGCTTCATTCCGCCCAACTGTCGACGGGACCCGGAGTTTGATCGTCGTGACGTGGTGCTGATCACCCAGAACGCCCTCGCCGACAACACCTATCTGGACTACATCCGCGCTCACTACAACCGAAGTGCGCAGATTGACCCTCTGTTCTTCCAGGGAATGCTCAACGACGCCAAATCGACGGAGCGCGGGCGGACGAATACCCTGGCCCGACTGGCGGCCCCGCTGGACCACTTTTTCACGGACCTTGGCGCAAAGATCGAAAAACAACGGCGGGCGGGAAGTTCGTTCTTCAAGGAATCGGATTTCATCGATTTGAATGCCTTCAAGAGCCGGATCAAGGCGGGTGCAGACCCGCTGTCGGCCTATATCCGGGGCGAAATTGGCAGCGCGGTGGATGGCGATGCCGGAGCTCTGGCAGCGGCGATCAACCGGTTGTTGGATGGTCCTTCCCTCTATGATGAGGGTCCGGCCCGGCCTGACCGTCCGGTCGGTTCCCTGACCGACAAGCCATCGCTTCTGCCAACACCCGCCCGGTTTGCAAAGGTGGAACTGGATGAACGGTTGCAACGGTTTGCCGCCCAGAATCCGCCGACACCGAATCGGGTGCGACTGAACCGCCTGCTGCTGGAGGCGGCCTACCCGAAACTGATCGCGCCCAGCCAGGGGGGCCTGTATCCGGATCGGGAAATCATCACGGCCTCGCCGGAGGACATGAAGCGCTGCTTCGACGAGTACACGGCCGATGCGGCCCGGCGCTACCAGTTGGGACAGCTCGATCAGGGGGAACAGGTGGTCCAGCTGCCGGACGGGCGGGTGAGTGTCTCCGGCCAGGTGGCCGTGATGGCCATCAATGGACTGTTGACCAAGGTGATGTTCGACAAAAATCCGAACCACGAATTCTATGTGGAGGAAAGCTTCCCCCTGAAGTGGATGTACCCGCATCTGGTTCCCTACGGCATCATCATGAAGATTGAGCGCCAGCCGGTGGCGGAACTGGATGAGGCGACCATTGCCCGCGATCACGAATTCTGGACCCAGTATTCGGACCGTTTTATCGGCAGTTGGATTACCTACGACACCCCGATTTCGCAGGTGTGCGACTTTGCCCGGAACACCTATCTGGAACGGAATCTGACTAAGTTCAATGGGGACCCCAAGTTTGTCCGGGACGACAATGCGCAAAAGGCGTTCAGCAAACTGCGGAATGCCCAGGGAAAGAGCATCTATGCCTGGAGGGCCGAACGGGCAACGAACCCCGTGGTCCAGCAACGATACCTCCGCGAGGCCGAATTCGCCTTGAAACAAGCCTTTGCCTTCTGTCCCTACAGCCCCGAGACGGTGTTCAACCTGTCGATCATGCTCGCCTCGATCGGGCGGGTGGACGACGCGCTGCAGGTGGCCAAGACCTGTCTGGCGTTCGATACCGAAAACGCCGGGGTCCGCTCGCTGGTCGAGCAAATCACCGCCCACCAGCAAGGGGGCGGAAGGTCGCCCAGCGCGGCAGCCGGAGCCCCGATTGGCTCGAATCTTTCCAGCGCCGTTCAAACGGCGGCGGCCCTGCTTCAAGGGGGGCGCAGCAATGAGGCCATCGAGGTCCTCGACCGCACCCTGACCAACATCTCCGACTTCAACGCCCTGATGAAGCTCTCAGAGATTTATCAGTCGATTGGACGGCTCGACCGGTCCAAAGCGACCATGCAACGCGCCATCGATATTTCTCCGGCGGTCCCCGAGGGATGGTTTAACCTCGCCCTCGTGCAAATCGCCGACGGTTCCGGAATGGCTTCAGCCAAATCCAATCTGGATCAGGCCCTGCGCCTGAGCGACGAGCGCCTGAAGACCGTCCCGGCCGCCGCCAATCTTCGAAAGGTGTGGGACGAGGATACCCGATACAAACAGGTCCGCGAACTGCTCAAATAGAGTCCGTTACCATACCCGTGCAGCCGCTCAGCTATGCCCTCACGGCAATCGTGGCCTACCTCCTCGGTTCGCCGCCGACCGGCTACCTGGCCGGTCGGCTGCGGGGGATGGACATCCGCAAACATGGCTCCGGCAACATCGGAGCGACCAATGTTTTCCGGATACTGGGCCGGACGGCCGGCATCACCGTCCTCCTGCTGGATGCGCTCAAGGGAACGCTGGCGGTTGCGGCCACGCCGGCACTGGTCGTCAGCGTGCTGGGGCCCGAAGTTCAATCAGGCTGGCTGCCAGTGATTGCCGCCCTGTCGGTCATCCTGGGTCATAACTACACCTGCTGGCTCGGCTTCAAGGGTGGCAAGGGCATTGCCACGTCTGCCGGGGTTTTAGCCGCCCTTGTTCCCGCTGCCGGAGCCATCGTGATCGGACTTTGGATCGTGATCTTTTTGCTTTGCCGCTATGTTTCCGTGGCGAGCATCACCGCGGCGACGGCGCTTCCCCTGGCCACATGGTTCACCACCCATGACCCGACCCGGCTGGGGTTGACCATGATTGTGGGAGGACTGGCCGTCTGGAAACATCGTCCCAACATCCGACGGCTGCTGAACGGCACGGAAAACCGTTTCGTTCGGAAGCCGTCCCCACCCAAGGAACCTCCCTCGTCATGAAGATTACCGTTGTCGGTGCCGGGGCCTGGGGAACCGCTCTGGCTGTCGTCCTGCAGCAAAACGGACACAACGTCACGCTGTGGGGACATCATCCCGGACACATGGCTGCCATCCGACTGGCGCGTGAAAACGTCCGTCATCTTCCCGGGGTCCGACTGCCACCGGAACTGGTCGTGGAACCGGACCTGGCGACCTCAGAGGCCGATGAATACGTGCACATATGCATATGCACACACACAAAGCACGCACCAACGTCGTGCACGTGACCCGCGCACACAGGCACGAATACTGTCAGTCGGGTATGAGGAATGGATGCAACCGAAAATCGATTAAGCGTACCAGAT
>CAIPFS010000179.1 GCA_903864375.1 uncultured Verrucomicrobiota bacterium | reverse complement strand
CCCTGGCCGAGGCCCGCAGCCTGCTGTCGAAATTTGATTGGATTCATCTAAATCCGTTCCGACTGATCGGAGTTTTTCCGGGTGCGGAAACCATCAGGGAATGGCGATGGGGAGGGCAGGAACTGGAGGAAGTGGAACATCGCTGGGAACCCCATCAGTGGATCTCATCGGGATGGGATGAGCCGGGAGCTCAACGAACCCGCTCCGCGGTCTTTGATCGGTTGCGTGAAGCCCCGGAGGCCGGAACGATTCCATGGATTCGACAACTGCATGGCTCGCATTGCGACGGTCCCGGGCCGTATTCGACCTGTATGCACCGGTCTGATGCGGCGACCGTCAGCTATACCGAAATCGAAGCTGACACATCCGGCAGCGAACTTCGGTACTCCTCCGGCCCCCTCTGTGAATCGCATGCCTGGTTTTACACCAAACTTCTCAAGCCCGGCGAATCAACCCCGGCCGCAGGCACGGATTGTCATCCCAGCCACCCATGCCCATGAGCATCTCCAGCCCATCACCCGCCCCGGTCAACGGCAGCGGCAAAGGTCGTCCTGTTCCGGTACTGTGGCTGTCGGTCGGAGTTTTGCTGCTCGCGATGGCGGCCTGGCCTTTCCGTGGGACCCTTCGACAGAGGCTCCTGGAACGGACGGCGCTGATTGCAGCGGCACCCTCTTCGGATGTGGTCTCCCAGACCATCGAAAGCTCCCCGGATCCAGCTGGTGCCATTCTGGCAGCCTGGTCCAGCGGTCACGTGGTTCCGCGAACCGTGGCCCTTCAGGAATTGAACCAGATGCTTCCCCGTCTCCAGCCATTGACCCCAAGCCTCCAGGAAATGGTCCTGGCGGCTTCATTGGACCCTGACAACAGCGTCCGTGAATTGGCTGTGGGAATGCTGGGTCTCATCGTGCACCCGCTCTACCCGTCGGTTCTGGCCAGCCAGCTCACCAACGCCGACCCTGAAATCCGACTTCTCGCCCTTCGCCGCCTGAAGGACCTGCCGTCGGCCTCAGGGCTCCCACTGGCCGCCAGCCAATTGGATGCGGAAGACCCGCGGGTGGTCGGGACCGCATTGAATCTGCTGGGGCGGTGGACACACCAGGATTTTGGAGTTCGCCTGGCCGACACCGTTTCCGTGAACCAGGAAATCGGGGGACTACCGGAAATTCAGCCTGCCACGCGGGAGATGACCCGGGCCGGAGCGGAACGTGCAAAACGATGGCTGGCGGAGCATTCGTCGGAATTTCCAACCAAAATCCCGCAAGAGCCGGGACCGCCACTCCCACCCGCTTCGACGTTGGACGCAGGCGAAATGGAACTTCATCTGGTCAACGGGGAAACCGTTCACTTGAGCGATTTTCGGGAGCGACGGGTCATCGTTAATTTTTGGACCACTTGGTGTTCAGCCTGCGTGGCCGAGATACCGATTCTGGCCGAACTGCAGCGGCGACATCCCGATGATCTGGTGGTGCTCGGAATTTCCCTGGATGGAGTACCCGATGACCACGGTCACGCAGGAGGACACGACGATCACGGTGCGGCATCTCAACCCGACTCGGTCCCCACATTGAGGGATTTGCAAAAGCAGGTGGCCCGGTTTGCCGAACGCCGGGGCATGGCCTACCGGGTCGCTCTGGACGCCGACAACCGGATTGGCGGGCGATTCAACGGTGGTGAACTGCCAACGACGCTCCTGATCGATGCCCACGGTCGGATTCACCGGCGATTCATCGGGGCCCGGGACCCGGCGACCTTCGAAGCCATGCTCACGGACTTGTGAGGGCCGCGACAGTTACAACGAACGTCCCGGGAGGCACGACCGATCAGGTCCAATGGACCCGCGAACTCAGGGGCCCCATCCCTGAATTGACACGGGATTGAACCCTGGCGCAACGTCACCGTGGTGAACGGTTCGCTGGCAATGAAACGCCTGCCCCATGCCTGAAGGCATATTCAACTCCCGCGAGCTTTTGAATCCGGGCCTGTGCAGGGCCGATGTCTGGGTCGTCGAACCACAGTCTCTTCATCCGGAACAATCCGATCGGCTCCTCCGGGTTCTGTCCGCCGACGAACGACACCGGATGCAACGTTTCCATTATGAACAGGATCGCGCCGCCTACCTTGCGGCCCACGGCCTCAAACGCTTTACCCTCTCAAGTCTTCAGCCCGAGATTTCACCGTCGGCGTGGTCGTTTGTTGTCTCCCCGCATGGACGTCCGGAGATTGAATCCGCCAGCGGTCGCTCGCGATGGCGCTTCAATCTTTCCCACACCCGGACCCTGGTCGCCTGTCTCATCACACGCGACGTCGATTGCGGTGTGGACGTGGAAGCGGTGAATCCTTCTTTCCATTTCGAGGGGGTGGGATCCCGAGTTCTTGCCCCGACGGAATGGGCGCTCCTGGCCGCCGCCTCCGAGTCGAAGCGCCCAGGTCTCTTTTACCGATTTTGGACACTCAAGGAGGCGTACACGAAGGCACTGGGGCTTGGAATGCAACTGCCGTTCCATCAAGTTGCCTTTGAACTGGGCGATGATTCCGCCCGACTCCATTCACCCTCCGAGGGATGGCATTTTGAACAATGGGATCCCGGCGCCACTCATCTCCTTGCCGCAGCCATACGGACCTCATCCCCGGTCCGTCTGTTCCGACATATCGGCATTCCTGAAGTCTCCGGATGCCCCGGTTTGGTCCAGCAGGGCCAGCCGGAGTCTATCCCGACGAGGGGACAGTTGGGGTGATATCTACCCAGTTCCTGTCGATCCAATCCAGGCACTCACTCCGCTTTCCCCGTGGACCGACGGTCGTCCATCCCTCAGGAACCGGGATGGAAGCGGGCCAGAGGGAATGCTGATTCAGCGCATTCACCAGGACCAGGAACTCACGACTTTCATCGTCAAAGGGGTTGACCAAATCCATAACCTTTCCATCTGAAATCAAATTTTCTTCAAGGGGAACAATGAACGGACCTGTTGAGCCATTTTTGCAGCGAGTGCCCCCGCGTCCGCTCGAACGCACGACTCATGATCCCCTGGAGTCTCATCGACCACCAGGTTCGGGCAGTATCCACTCCATCGCCGGATGGCCGTCCGGCGAATGGAAGCGGGAGTTTCTTTTGAGAACAGCAGAACGACCGGGCCGGTGAACCTGCGGCACCGGAAACCGCTCGACTGCCAATAGACATTGGCATCGTTCACCCTTGGTTCCGGTTCAAGAAATACGGGCTCCCGGGTCGCAAGGCCTTCCGGATCGCGTGGAACCTCCCCGCTGCCCCGTGCCGACGGCCGACCTGAGGCAAAGCGCATGATCGCCTTCCACGGCTTTTCAATCCAATATCTTGGAATCAAAAGATATTCCTCTGCGTGAGTTAAGAGTTTTAGCAATGGAAGGACCTGGACTGCAATCTGACCGGGACTTGCGCCCCATTTGCCTCCGAACCAGACGGCAATCGACCGTGCCCAACACACGATTCGGGAAGGGGGAACGGAGTCGAGGAGGATGACTCCCGCAGGCGGACGACCCGCATCGGCCAACTGGCATGCGGCTTCAAAGGCAATGAAGCCGATGCGGCAGAATCCCCCAATGAACAGCGGAGTTTCAGGAGGTGTTGAACGAAGATGGTCGCAATAGAGCCGGGCGTAGGCGGAGTTATGGTCGACGGACCACTGCTCCAGGGCAAAATCCGGAAACGATTTTCCGGTGAGCGCCAGATCGGCCGGCCAGTCCTTGAGTGACCACGGAACCGCATCACACCAGACCACGAACGGCACGGTGGGGTTCGATCCACCTTCCACCCTGCGCCTCCGTGCCACGGCCAGTTCGCGAGCCAATTCCGCGGGTGTCGGATGATGGAGAACACTTCGGACCGGCAGCTCCTCACCGAGATCCCTCTGGATGACGGCAATCAATCGGACCGCCTGGAGCGAATTTCCGCCCAGGCGGAAAAAGTGGTCATTGCGGCCCACGTGATCGAGGTTCAGCACAAAGGCGAAGGCCCGGCAGACACCCTCTTCCCCGGGCGTTCGGGGAGGATCCTGTTGACCGGAATCCCTTTCAGGCATGGGCAACGAACGACGGTCCACTTTGCCGTTGGGCGTCAGTGGAAGGGAATCGACCAGCATCCCGTCGGATGGAATCATGTAGTCGGGCAATTTCCCGGCGAGTCCCGCTCGAACTTCATCCCATTCCACTGCTGCTCCGTGAGAGGGAACGATGTAGGCAATCAATTGGGCGTCCGCAGCCTCACGGGCGTGGGCAATGACCGAGGCCTGGGCGACACCCTGTCTCTGGCGAAGTGCGATTTCGATTTCCTCCAACTCAATCCGGAACCCGCGAATCTTGACCTGTTGATCGGAACGACCCAGGAACTCAAGGCTGCCATCCGGCCGCCATCGGCCGAGATCACCCGTTCGATACAGGCGCCCGCCCGGGACGGATCCATAAGGATTGGCTACAAATCGATCGGCGGTCAACGCCGGCGCACCCGCATAACCCAGGGCCAGCCCGGCACCTCCCAGATAGATTTCACCGGTCATTCCCACCGGCAGGAGGTTGAGACTGCGATCCAGGAGGAGGACCGCGGTTTCGTTGATGGGACGGCCAATCGGCACAGGCCTGTCCCGGGCGACGTCTGCCGGTATCGTGTGGCAGGTGGCAAAGGTGGTGACCTCGGTGGGCCCGTAGCCGTTGATCAACCGGCACTGGCCGTGGGCGTCGCGAAACCTGCGGACATGGTCGGGCGACAGAACATCCCCACCGGCCAGCAATTGAATGAGACCGCTGAATGATTCCAACTCCGCGTCGACCATGGCGTGAAACAAGCCGGCCGAGAGCCAGAGGGTGTTGATTTGATGGCACCGCAGACAACGGGCGATATCGGACAGGGAGAGCAAGCCGGGAGGAGCCAGAACCACCGCTCCACCGTTCAGGAGCGGCCCCCATATTTCAAGGGTAGCCGCATCGAAACTGATGGGTGCCAACTGAAGCATGCGTACGGTCGGGCCCAATCGCATATAGTTCGGGTCCCTCACCAGCCGGACAATGCCGCGATGCGCAGCGACAACCCCTTTGGGCGAGCCGGTTGACCCCGACGTGAACACAACGTAGGCGGCGCCATCGGATGTCAGGCACCGGTGCCTGTCCTGGAGGGTGGGATTGTCCTGACTTTGTGAACCGGCCACCGACGACGGTATGTCCCATTCGACAGCACCCAAGACCGGATATGCCTGGCCTCGAATGCGCGGACGCAGGATGATCAAAGGCCGGGCCTGTTTGCAGATCGCCTGCAGCCGTCCGACGGGCAAATCCGGATCGAGCGGAAGATAGGCGGCACCACTTTTCAGGATTCCCAAAAGGCCCACGATCAACTCCTGGCTGCGAATCGCCCAGACACCCACGACCGTTCCAGGGCCGATTCCTTCCTGGATCAGGCGATACGCCACCTTGTTGGCCGCGACGTTCAGTTGTTGATAGGACAGGCTGCCCTCGGCGTCGATCACGGCCGGAGCCTCCGGCGTCGACCGTACCCGGTCTTCAAACAGATCCACCACGGTGGCCCCATCGGGTTCCCGGGCAGGGGGATTTGAAGGCGGGTACAATCTTTTCGCTTCGATCGGCCCGAGAAGCGCATGTCGGGCCAGGGGATGGTCGGGCCGGGCGCAAGCCCGTCGTGCCAGCAGGTCGAAGTGTTGCGCAAACTGCTCGATTCGAGCCGGATCGAACAGATCCCGTCGATACAGCCATTGAATGGACAGTCCGCCGTCCCTCTCACGGACGTGAACCTCCAGATCAAACCGGACCAGAGGGATGGCGATGGGTCTGGACCTCCAGGTCATCCCCCGCAGGTTGAACTCTTCTTGACCCGTGGTCTGCAAGGCGAAGGTGGTCTGGAACAGGGGCGGGATCCCGGGGCTGCGAGACTTCGAAAGGGTCTCCACCACCTGTTCCAAGGGAATTTCCTGATGTTCCAACGCCCAGACGACGGCTTGATGAACATCCGACACTTGATCGACAAATGATGCGTCGGGTCGAAGATGGACCGCGACCGGCAGCATATTGACAAAAAAGCCAACCAACGGTTCCAACTCCGGGAATAGGCGGCCTGCGGACGGAGATCCGATGATCAATCGATTCTGGCCGGAATGCCGGTTCAGGACTTCGGCATAGAGCGTCAGCAGCACCGGGAAGAGGGTTACATTCCTCATCCCGGCAATCCTTCGGATGTCCGCCAGCTGTTCCGCACTCCAATGCTGGATGAACTCGCCGCCCGCCCTGGACATTCGGGCGGGTCGCGGTTGGTCGGCGGGCCATTCCAGATGCTGTGGACATTTCGCCAGATATTCAGTCCACCGTTGCAGTTGCCTGGAAACCCATTCAGCCGACCGGACCGATCTCTGCCAGAGGCTGAAATCGGCATAGTGCACCAGTAAAGCAGGCAGGGGATTCGGCCGGCCGGCAGAAAAGGCTTCGTAGAGAACGGCCATCTCCGAATTGAGAATTTCCTCGGACCAGCCATCCGAGACGATGTGATGACAAATCCGAAGCAGGAAATTTCGATCTTCCCCTTCACGAAGCAGGACAAACCGAATCAGAGGACCGGTTCGCAAATCCAGGGCCATACCCCCCTCCCGCTCCACCATCCCCGAAAGCTCGGCCTCCAGTTTCTCCGGTGTCTGGCTTTGCAAGTCCATCACCTGCAGGGACACAGAATCCTTCGAGGCGATCCATTGAAGCGGTTCCATCCCGGAGAGGACAAAGCGTGTCCGCAGTGCTTCGTGTCGATCGATCAGGGCCTGAAGGCTGCGCTTGAGCGCCTCCAGATCCAAATCTCCGCGCAGTTCGAACAAGTGGAGCAAATTGTACTCGGGACTACCGTCTCCGACCTGATCCGCCAGCCACAGGCTGCGCTGATTCGTGGATAGGGGAAGGCGCCCCGATCGCGGTTGAGATGAAAGGGGATGTCTTGCGGAAACGGGCATTCCAAGGTGGAGCGCGAGCTCAGACGGGCTCGGAAAATCAAAAATGAGGCGGACCGTTGGATCTCCTCCAAATTTTTCACGCAATCGCCCCATCAGCCGCATGGCCAGGAGGGAATGGCCACCGAGACGGAAAAAGTGATCGGTTCGACCCACGGATTCCAATCCCAGAACCTCGGCAAACACCCGGCAGACTTCCTCCTCCCCGGGTGTGCGGGGTGGTTCGACCGTTCGCATCTCCACCCCAGGGGCGGGCAGGGCGTGGCGGTCGAGCTTGCCATTGGGAGTGATGGGAAGCGCATCCAGGACGGCCCACCCGGTGGGAATCATGTATCCGGGCAAGGCTCTGCCGAGGCTGGCCCGGACTTCCTCCAGTTCAATGGTGCATCCGGGGGAAGCCACCAGATAGGCGGCCAGTTCAGATGCTCCCGTGGGGGCCGGGCGGGCGATGACTGCGGCCTGACCAACACCCTTGATCTGGAGAAGGACCTGTTCGATTTCCCCCAACTCAATGCGGATGCCCCGAATCTTCACCTGCTGATCGGCCCTCCCCAGGAATTCGATGGTCCCATCCGGTCGCCATCGACCCAGATCACCGGTTCGATACATGCGGCTTCCAGGGGTCCTCGAAAACGGGTTGGCCACGAAACGTTCCGCGGTCCGTGCCGGTTGATTCAGATAACCGTGCGCCAGGCCGATTCCCGCCAGGTAGATTTCACCGCTCACCCCCAGGGGGGCAACCGACAGCCCGGGTGTGAGAATTAAAACGGTCATATTCCACACGGGCCGTCCGATACCTGGTATCGACGGCCACGAGGACGCGATCCCGGTGAGGGTCAGCCCCGTGGCGACGTGGCTTTCCGCCGGCCCATAGTGGTTGTGCAACCGGCAATCGGGGTGCCGTTCAAAAAACAGCCTCATGCCCGGTGTAACGCGGAGTGGCTCCCCCGCCTGGTACACGCCGCGGAGCGATGGAAGCTCCAGCCCCTCTTCCTGAACCCCTTCGATCAGGTGTTCCAACAGGATTTGTGGAGCAAAGATGTGGGCCACCCCACTCCGTTGAATCCTCCGGGCAAAACGCACCGCATCGGTCCGCTCTTCGTCTCCCACGATCACCAGCGGTTGTCCCCGGAGCAAGGCCTCCGCGATTTCCTGGAGGGAGACATCAAAACTGATCGAAGTGGACTGTGCCACCGGACCCGCCGGAATCTCCGATTCATGCCAGGCCATGAGATTGAGGAGCGTCCGATGTGGCACCACCATCCCCTTGGGGCGTCCGGTTGACCCGGACGTGTAGATGATGTAGGCCGCGTCCCCGGCACCCAGCTTGCATCCCCGCTCTTCCTCCAGAATGTCTCCCGTCTGCAGGCCCGCCACCTCCGCCTTCAACTCCTCGGCATCCATGAGCAAGGACCTGCCCGAATCCAATGGAGACCGGATGCCACAAATGGAGATCCATTGCGCCGGTGCCGCCTCCCGGATCATCGCCTCCAGGCGTGCGGCCGGGTAGGCCGGATCCATGGGCATGTAGACTCCGCCGACCTTCCACACGGCCAACAGCGCGACGATGAGCTGCGGCGACCTCGGAAGCGAGATGGCGACGATGCTCCCCTTCCGCACGCCCCGCGACAGCAGCAATCGGCTCAACTGATTCGATTGTTGATCCAACTCTCCATACGTGAGAATCGCCTCCTCCCCTTCAACCGCCTTTGCCTCCGGATTTCGCCGCACCTGTTCCCTAAAACGATCAACAAACGATCCCACTTCCCAAGGGTGGCCGGTGGAGTTGAAATCATGAAGCAAAGTCGCCAGGTCGCTTGGGGAAAGATGCAGCAGACTGGACAGTGCGCCGTGCGGACATCGGCAAGCCGACTCCAGCAAACCGCGGAAGTGCCGGGAAAATTGCTCAATTCGCCACCGATCAAACAACCGCCGATCGTAGAGAAAATCGAAGGTCATTCCCGACCCGGTGTCTGTGACATGAAGTTCAAGATCGAAACGAACGAGGGTCTCACGATTTCCCAACGGCTCAACCGCACAATCACGCCATACACTCGTTTCAGCATCGGCCTTGTTCAGGTTAAAGAAAACCTGGAACAACGGAGATGCATGGGGCTGACCGCCAGGACACAGGGCCTCAACCAGTTTCTGAAATGGGACGTCCTGATGATCCAACGCCTCCAGGACAACCGCATGCGTTTGTGCAACAAGGCGCGAAAAGCTTGGAACACCGGCCGTAACCACCCGAATCACGAGTGTCTTGACAAAGTACCCGACCACAGAATCGAGCACCGGTTTGTCCCGTCCCAGTGCCGCCGTTCCAACCGGAACGTCTGCCACTCCGCCGTAGTATCCAACGAGAAGGGAAAAAGCGCTCAACAGAACCGTATATACGGTTCCACCCAATTCGATCGCGAGGTGTTGCACGGCGGCCCTCTCCGACGGGGGAAATTGAAGCCGCACAGAATCGAACAGACGTCCCGTTCCGGAAGATCGCGCCCGGCCCAATGGAAGTGTCACCTCTTCCGGCATCCCTCGCAGTTGGGACATCCAGTATTCCAATGATCGATTCAACTTCTGATCGGTGAGACGTTGCCGAGTCCAGAAACAATAATCAGGAAATTGAATCTTTAGAGTCGGGAGGGGGTTGGGTTGATCCTGAATCAATGCCGAATACAATTGTGCGATCTCCGAGTCCAACAATTGTTCGGACCGTCCATCGCTGATGAAATGGTGGGTGGTCCGGGCCAGGACGTGGTGCCCAACCCCTAGGCGGATCAGCGTGAAGCGAATCAGAGGGGCGGTTTGAAGATCGAATGCCGCCCGGGATTCCTCGTTGAGAAATGCCGTCAGCATGCCATCCTGATTCTCAGTGGAGACGATGCTCCAATCCTTGATCGGAAGCTGGAGCTCAATGTCGGGTTCAATGACTTGATGGGGAATGCCGTCCAGAAGTCCAATCCGGGTCCGAAGGCTTTCATGCCGATTGAGCAGTATCTGAAGTGTTAGCTGAAGGACCGAGGGGTTCAGCGGTCCAGTGATTCGGATGAACCATGGGATGTTATATTCCGATGATCCCTTTCCCAATTCATCAATGAACCACATTCCTTCCTGGGAATGCAGCAATGGCGCGATTCGGCCATTCTGCCTCGCGACCAGCTCCGGTTCATCCTCCTCGCCCTCGTCGAGGTTCGATGAAAGAGCGGCAGGAGTGGGAAACTTAAAGAGGAGTGTTAGCGAAACAACCTTCGATTCCTGTCGCCTGATTTGCTGGAGCAGGCGCATGGCTTTGAGGGAATCGCCCCCCAACTGGAAAAAATGGCCGTTTCGACTGAACGGATGGATGCCAAGAACCTCACCAAACAGTTCGCAGAGTTTCCGCTCCAGCGCGTCCCGGGGGGCCTCGTAATCCATCTGGATTCTCCCCGGGACGGGCAGGGCGCTACGGTCGAGCTTGCCATTGGGGGTGACAGGAAACTCATCGAGCAGGGTCCATCCCGTGGGAACCATGTACTCCGGCAGCCTTTTCGCGAGGCTGATCCGAACCGAATTCAGATCAATCGTGCTTCCCGGCAACGCGATCAGGTACGCTGCAAGGTAAGGCTCTGCATGCGTGTCTCGACGCGAGATAACGACGGCCCGTTGGATTCCCGGGTGTCCACCCAGGACATGCTCGATCTCGTTCAGTTCAATCCGAAAGCCCCGAATCTTGACCTGAAAATCAGAACGCCCCAGGAATTCTACCGTTCCGTCCAGCGTCCATCGTCCAATGTCACCCGTTCGATACATCCGACTCCCTGGGATATCGGAATACGGGTTGGCCACAAACCGACATGCGGTCAGTCCAGGCCGATTGAGGTAACCCCTCGCCAACCCGTCACCACTGACATAGATTTCCCCCTCGCTCCCCACGGGTACCGCTTTCAGATTCTCGTCCAGAATGTACCACTGATACCCCTGAAGTGGGCGTCCGATGGTGACGGTGGGTGGTCCGGCCGCTCCGGCGTCTTCGTGTGTGACCCGGTGTGCACTGCACCAAATCGTTGTCTCGGTTGGACCGTACGCATTCCACAACGGGAGTCGTCGGTCCAGTATCTTCCCTGCCAGGCGTTGCGGAAGGGACTCCCCACCGGTCAGACACCGGATTTCCGGCAATTCCAACGGACGCTCTTGGACCAGCATCTCCCAATAGCTCGGTGTCGCCTGTAACGAATTGGCATTCAGAGCGCGGAGGTGCCGGCAAACGAGCGGAATATCCCGAACCAAGGCATCGGGAACCAGAATGATTGTGCCTCCCCGGGTGAGGGGACCGAAGATGTCGAGAACCGAAATGTCGAAACAAAGCGTCGTGTTTGCGGCGTGGCGGATTCCCGGACCGAATGGAAAGTACTCCTGCATACCTGCAAGAAAACAAGAGAGGCTTCCATGTTCGACAATCACTCCCTTGGGCTTTCCGGTCGATCCAGAGGTAAATATGATGTAGGCCTGATCGTCCGGTCCCGCCCGCACACCTCCGCCGGGATCCTGGGGATTGGTTCTTGAATGTGGCGCCCCTGACGGATGGCTTCGAAGGCCACCGACGAGCATACGCTCGCATTCCGGCAACCGATTGTTCCATTCCTCGGCGGTCACCACGACGGATGGGCGGGTTTCCTCAATGATCGCCTGGATCTGTTCAACGGGATGGTGGACATCCATCGGCAGGTATCCAGCCCCTGACTTCAGCGTCGCCAGAAGACTGACAATGGCATCAATGGATCGCTCCATAAAGATGCCCACCCAGTGTTTCGGACCGATTCCGCGCTCCATCAGCTCATGGGCCAACTGGTTTGAAACCGTGTTCAGCTGTTGGTACGACAAGCTCGTAATTCCATCCGTCAAAGCCTCCGCGTCCGGTGTCGATTGAACCTGCGCCTCAAATAACTCCACCACGGTCGTCGGACTGAATTGCCGGACCGGAGATCTTGAAGATTTAAGCACTTGTTTCATGTCGTTTATCGATCGGAGCCGCCTGCCAGCGGATCAATTTCCGCGCGGCATCGTCGGGCAGATTTGAGACCTCGATGGAACATTTTGATTGAAAGGTGCAGTCACGGTGATGCTGTCGCGGTTTGGTTCGACGATGAGACAGGGTTCGATGCCCAACCCCTCCCCGTTTGTCGATTAAGGTTGGATTTGGGTCAGAATGATCGTTGAACGTGATCTTCATCCTTGGAAAGTCACCGGGCACTGACACTCCATTGGGAAACGGCGGCGGGGGAGCGGAGCGAATCTTGACGCGGCTGGGACCAACGGAAGATTCATCCAGGCGGCGTTGACATCTTCGTTTGGTCTAAACGGAAAGGATGAAGGGATTGTTGTATTGGGGGACTCCCTTCCCGAATCTCATAAAGGTGGTCCAGTTCAAGGTCTCGAACGGTCTGGCGTGTGTCTGAACCCGGCCACCGGATGCTGACAGACTCCACGGCGGTGGCATTTCCCAGCCCTATTTCGAGCCTCAATGGATTCGAGCCAAAACTTCCACCGCTGCTGACCACTCGGTGGATTTCTCTGGGACCCTCCGGAGTCCGCGCGGTCAGACAGACCCGGGCACCCACGGCGGCCCGATTCGCCTTCACTCCGACCAGGCGCAATTTGATCCAGTGATTGGTGTTTCCCGGGTTCAGGAACAGGGCATTGCGGGCAACGTCACCGCTGTAGGCACCACCCAGCGAGATATACACATCTTGATCCCCGTCATCGTCCAAATCAGCGAAGGCGATTCCATGCCCCTTTTGGATATGACCGGTACCAGTCGCCGTCGTGACGTCCTGAAAGAATTTTCCTTCCGCGTTTCGAAACATGCGTTTGGGAATCAAGGTGCGAAAATCGGGATCGCCCGTGCCGCAATAGAAATCGAGCCACCCGTCGTTATCGAGATCCCCATAATTGGCCGACATGGAGTGACAGATGCGCTGGAGATGCATTTCGGAGGTCGTATTGGCAAAGGTACCGTTGTGCAGATTATGATAGACCTTCGGCTTGATGCCGGGATTGGGCATCGCCAGGTAATCGGCGGCCACATCGCTGACGCCATGGGGAAGGAAGTAGCCGAACTGGATCAGGTCCTCCCATCCGTCATTGTCGTAATCGAAGAAGAACGCCGCAAATCCTGGTTCGTGGGTGGTGATCCCGGCGGATTCCGTCACATTGGAAAAATGCCATTGTCCCGTGGCATCGGGACCGTTGTTGTGGAGGAGGACCATTGAGCCGGATCGGCGAAGCGATAGGAAAACGTCGGGACGTCCATCGTTGTCGTAATCGGCACAGGCCACCGCCTTGACAAAATCAGCGATTTGAATTCCACAGACCGCAGCACACTCGGTGAAGGTCCCGTCCCGGTTGTTATGATATAATTGGCAGGGGTCCGGATCCGCTGCATCCGTGGACTCATGACCGATGAAGAGGTCCAGCCAGCCATCCCCGTCGTAATCGAACCACCGGGAGGCTTGCGTGGGATGCAGACTCAGGAGGCCGGCCTCAACGGTGACATCAGTAAAGGTGCCGTCCCCGTTGTTGCGTAACAGGGATTTGGGAAGACGTCCGCCGGGGCCATTCCACGCACCGCGCATCATCCAGATATCGAGCCAGCCATCGTTGTTGTAGTCCGTCTGCTGGATGTTCAACGCCCCGACTTCGCCCACCAGACCCGCTTCGCTCGTCCGTTCGACAAAGCTTCCATCACCCTGGTTTCGGAAGAAACGCAACTGTCCCCGGGCATCCCAGGCGGAGATAACCACATCCAGCAAACCGTCGTTATCGAAATCATCGATGATCACCCCGCCCGCCAAATCATTCGCGTCAAGGCCCAGGCCTTTGCTGACATTGGTAAACCGGGGCAACGGAAATTCGGATGCGAACGCCTGGGGCGGGATGACAAACCGGGCATCCACCCGATCCGGATACTCACCCAGGGTCATGTGCGCCAGATTGAGCAACCAACGGGAGGAAAGGTCCTGAGGGTCATCCTGAAGCAGCGAGGTGAATTCCCGGATGGCTCCCCGGGAACCCCGGGGAAGCAGATGGCGGGCATTGGGAGTCAGCGGAAAAAGGCAGGAGTCCGAGTTGTCATTCAACAGACAGTTCTCCTGTTCTCCCAATCGAAGGAAGGCCATCGCCCGCCGACCTCGAATCTGCCGCGCCGTCCGGTCATCGAATTTGCCTCCCCCGCGGGATCCGGCAAGCTCCATGGCGGCCAATGTATTGAGGGCATCATCGGGATGTCCGGCATTCATCTGCTGCAAGGAGAGTTGAAACTCGGTTTTCAGCAGTTCCCCCATGCTCGACGCATTGGTCAAACGCGCCTCCAGAGCCTGGATGGCGCGCTCATTCAGGAACTCCATGGAGGCCGGCAGAGGATGGGCTTACAGGTTTGTCAGTAGCTCTGCCATGGCCCGGGTGCTGGGAGCCGGATGGCCGGGGGCCAGTGGACGAGACGACGGCTCAGAGGTTCGACAAATCGGGTCGAGATGAATCGGCTCCGGCAAAGATACCGGCTCCTCCGCAAACCCAATACCGATACCGCAGAAAACCGCAGCCATCAGCAACCGGATATGCCAAGACCAACGCCGCCCAAGTGCCTGGGAATTCATGAGGAATGGACCGGTAAAGCGATGAGGTCAAGCTGACCGACGCCGTTCAACTGTCAACGCACCAT
>CAIPFS010000178.1 GCA_903864375.1 uncultured Verrucomicrobiota bacterium | reverse complement strand
GAATTCACCTCCACCACCGATTCCGAGTTGATCGCCTTTGCCCTGCAACAGGCGGTGGATGGCGGCCTGGACTGGGCCGCGGCCATTCGTCAGGCCGTGGGTCGTTGCCGCGGCGCCTTCAGTTTGGTGATCGGCACTCCGGAGGGGTTGTTTGCGGTGCGGGATGGCCATGGCATCCGGCCACTGGTGTTTGGTCGCCTGGGGGAAGTGGAGGAGGGCCAGTGGGTAGCGAGCAGCGAATCCTGTGGCCTCGATATTATTGGTGCCAAGTATGTTGATGTAGTCCATCCTGGTGAGTTAGTCTATTTCCGTAGCGGTGAGGCGGAGCCACAGCGCCAGATTTGGTGTGACGAACCCGCTAAGCTATGCGTCTTCGAGATGATTTATTTTGCGCGACCTGATAGTCGCTTCTTTGATGAATCTCTTTATAGCTATCGTGTGCGTATCGGTGAGGCCCTGGCGCGGCAGAAGCCAGTTAATGCCGATATTGTGATTGGCGTTCCTGATTCCGGGATTCCCGCCGCTATTGGTTATTCCCAGTTCAGTGGTATTCCCTTTGCCGATGGCTTGATCAAGAACCGCTATGTCGGTCGTACTTTTATCCAGCCCACTCAGGCGATGCGGGAAGTCGGTATTCGCGTCAAACTTAATCCTCTCCCAGATGTGCTGGCCGGGAAACGGGTCGTGGTGATCGACGATTCGATTGTGCGGGGCACCACCAGCCGCAAGTTAGTCCAGGCGCTGCGGGATGCCGGTGCCACCCAGGTCCACATGCGCATCAGTTCGCCGCCGGTTACCCATCCCTGTTTCTATGGCATCGACACCGATACCCAGGACCATTTGATAGCAGCCCGTCTCAACCTTGCCGAAATCGAGGCCCATTTGGGCGTGGATTCCCTCGCCTATCTCAGTAAGGAGGGCATGTTGGAGTCCGCCCATGCCCCCTCCAGTCAGTTCTGTACGGCCTGTTTCGATGGCCAGTACCCCATCGAAATGGATGAGGAGGTGCGTGGCAGTAAATTGATGTTGGAGCCGGCGGGCCTGGCTGGGGCGCCGGTATCGGTTGCTTAAGGTTGAATCTGAGTCTGTATGAAGTTTGAGCCTTTAAGGAGGCAGTGAATCCGGTACGGATTTTGAGAGCAATCGGAAATTAATTCGGATTCCAGCGAAGACTCAATAGACCCCGGCTTTGTCCAGAATCCCTGTCTACTTCACGCATGGATCGCCAAAGTGCCTCGGTTTTAACCCACACCGCGGGGTAACGATAGCGGGCCACATCCAGAATCAGAACGCGATCGCCGCGGCTGTCGTAGGCGGCGATCGGGGAGATGTGTCCCCCCCCTTTCTGACCGATGCCAGTGCGCTGGTAATTCACCACCAAGCGATCTTGGGGATCGTTGAGACCCTGCCGCAGCAATCGGCGGAACTGCTCCAGGCTCAGCTGATCCCCGTGGAAACGTCGTACCACTAGACCGTGGTCACTGGACCAGCCATGCAGTTGGGCCAGGGTCATCCCTTCCCGTTTCACCCTCTCGGCCCGCACGAACCGGTCGCCACCAGGCCCGCCGAACACATTCTCCTGGGTCCAGAAGCGGTAGTTGGGGTATCCGGGCACCGCGGGGGCGGGCACTCCCAGGCTGTTCAATACCACCACCAAGGTGGCCACGCCGCAATAGGCGAGGTTGGCCTGGGTTTCGAAATCCTGGGATAGGGGGCCGTAGTCGGCCCGCGCATCACTGCCCAGCAGCAGCTTCTGACCGGCGGGTTCCCGCAGCGGAATCGGCCCTGGCACCCCCTGGGGGGCCGGGCCTTGCCCCTGGCTGAAGCCGGGAAGCCCAGGGAATCCGACGACGATCTGCAGGCTGGCTCCCGCCAGTAGACCCCAGGCCCTCCACCAACGGGAGAGGGTTTTCGGGCGATTCAAGGTTCGCCCATCAGTAGGGGCACCAGCTCTTGCACCTGCTGCCCCGTGGCCAGG
>CAIPFS010000177.1 GCA_903864375.1 uncultured Verrucomicrobiota bacterium | reverse complement strand
TGGCGTCATCCACCTCGGCCAGAGTCATGGCCCGCTCCACCGCGGTGTCGAAGTTACCGAGTTCGTCCACCAATCCCAGATTCTGCGCCTCGCGCCCGGACAGAATCCGGCCATCGGCAAAGTCAGTCCAGTTGGCCGACAGTTCACGACCTTCGGTGTTGTCTTCCTCCTTGTTGCGCTCCGCGGCTGCTCCACGTCCCTCGGTAATGACGGTCTTGAATCGGGTAAAACTCTCGTTGATCATGTTGCGGAGGATTTCCTTTTCTTCGGGTAACTCGTCCTCCGGCCGTTTGTCCGGGCTGAGCATGTCCTTGAGCTTTCCGCTTTTCACCACACTGGGGCGGACGCCCAGTTTGTCCATCAGGCCCCGGTAATTGTAGGTGTGGAAAATGACGCCGATGCTGCCGGTGATGGTCATCTCATTCGCCACAATCCAGCGCGAGGCGGCACTGATGTAGTAGCCCCCCGACGCGGCCAGCGACCCCATGCTGGTGATGACCGGGATGTTGTTGCTTTCCTGGAATTGCCGGATGGATCGATAGATTTCATCGCTGGCAAGAACTTCGCCGCCCGGCGAATCGATGCGAAGAATCACTGCCTTTACTTGATCATCGGCGGCACGGTCCAGTTGGTGCCGGATCAGTTCCACCAGACTGTAGGCTTCGCCTCGCGAGGTCTCCCCGGAAATTTCGCCATCAATGTCGAGCACGGCAATCTTGTTGGTCGATTCGTGATCTTCGAGGATCACCTCCTCGAGTTCAGTTTGTCCGCGTCCGGGATGGGCCTTGTGCCCGGACCAATGACTGACCTTGCTGCTAATCAGGGTCAGATTGAGGACGACGCTGACCGCCAGCAGGAGGAACAGCATGACGGCCGCGAGAATCCATATCACAGAACCTCCCCGCCGGGCGGGTGGATAAGTGGGTGCGGAAGGAGGGGGAGGGAAGGGAGTCGGCGCTGCCGGGAGGACAGGGGGCGGAAGCTGGGGAGGCACGCCTTCATTCATAGTGGGTCGGAGGCTAACCGCAGTGATGCTGGTGGCAAGAGCGGGGAAGGCTCCTTCGCCAAATACGATTGCCCGACCGGGGCCTCCTACCTATTCTTTCTCCCCTACCGAATGAAAAACCCTTTCTCCCTGATCTGGGGCGCTGCGATGGCCGCGGTCGTCCTGACCGGTTGCTCCACCTCCAAGTCGTGCTGCGATGGCGGCCCGAAATCAACGGGCTCGTCCCATGACCATGCAGCCATGGCGGTCGCTCCTGTGGATGCCGAGGGTTTCACCCCGATTTTCGACGGAACCTGGACCAATTGGCGGGTCAGTGAACGCCCGGATTCCTGGAACATTGTCGATGGTGCTTTTCGTGCCAACGGCGACCGCAGCCATCTGTACTACTACGGCCCGCTGGCCCCGTTTAAAGACTTCGAGCTCAAGGTCGACGTGAAAACGGTTCCCGGATCCAACGGTGGCATTTATATCCACACCAAGTACCAGGATGAAGGTTGGCCCTGGGGTGGATACGAGATTCAGGTGAACAACACCCACGGAGACTGGCGAAAAACCGGAAGCGTCTATGCCGTGCAGGACGTCAAAGAGCAGTTTGCCAAGGACAATCAGTGGTGGACCCAGCACATCGTGGTCAAGGGCAACAACATCAAGGTGTACATCGATGGCAAGCTGGTGAACGACTTCACGGAGGAACCCGGGCGCGTGGCCGGAAAGGACTTTGAACGCAAGCTCAGTAGCGGGACCATCGCGCTCCAGGCGCATGACCCCAAGAGCGTGGTCCTGTACAAGAATATCCGGGTCAAGAAGCTCTGATTTCACACAACTATCTCCGATAGTTGGAATTGGAAAAGTGCGCCAATGAGCCCTCGGGCCTCATTGGCCTTTTTTTTGAAGTCAGGCGTCTCCTTCAAACCCCGTTGCCTGGGAGGAGGTCAGGAACTGACAGGAGCGTTTCCGGTCGTAGATTCCTCCGTTGGAAGAATTTCCAACGAAAAAAGTTCTACCGCTGTGGAACAAGTTCCCCCTTCCGGTTTTGAACCGCATGGCCGGGTCTTACCCGGACAGCAGTCATCGCTGTCCTCCGGGCCATTTGACACCCTCGGATTCGTCCGCAGATTGAAGGCAACCCTCAGCAACAGTCACGACCCTGTCGTGACGGGCTGTCGGATGGACACACATGAACAAGAATACATTTCGTTGGGCGGGCGCACTGGCGCTGGCCCTGACCGCTGCCATTCAGGCTCAAACCCCGGATTTTCTCGTGAATGCCTTTGATTCAGGAGATGAAGTCACCAGTTGGACCAAATGGTGGGGCGCGGCCCCTCAGTCCTATGACTGGGATTCCTCGGTGGACGCCAATAATTCGACATCTTCAGGTTCCCTCAAAGTCACCGTCGACTTCGATGTCAACGCCTACGGCGGGGATAACCAATTTTCCACCTCGCATTACTTCGGCTCCTCCGTCGACGGGACCCAGTATACCAACCTGGTTTTCGATATCCGCTTCGACACCAACTCCCCCTCCCGGGTTCAAGCCCAGGATTACGGGTATTTTGAGTACGGACTGATCCCGTCGGACTATTCGCAACTCTACCTCGGTCATTTGACCGTGCCTGTGGGTTCTGGCGGATGGACGCACGTGACGGCGCCCATTGACCCGGCCATCGCCAAGGCGACCAACATCATTGGCGTGACCATCAAAATGTGGGCGGGCGACGCCGGGGGTGACAGCAAATTGACCGGGTCGACCGTCTTGTGGCTCGACAATGTGAAACTGCAGGGCAACACCAATACAACCCCGGCACCGGCACCGACGGCCGCCATCAAGATTCCCCGTCCCGGACTGACCATTACCGCCAGCAATCCGGGGGACCAATATCAGCGACAAAACATTGTGACGGCCAATGCCTCCTCCTGGGTGGGTGCCACGGGTCCTGTCACCTATTCACTCACGCTGACAGGGTTTCCCGATACCAATCACACGGGTTTCCAGGCCCAGATCTTCCTGATCCCCGCGGCCACACTTCCTGGTGAAACGGCACCGGACTACAACGAACCGAACCTGATTTTCCTCCAGATCAGTGGAAACGCAGATGGCACCGCTTATGCCAGCCTGCACTACAAGACCAACCAACCGAACGGGAACGCCATGGTCTACAATAACAATCCCGATAACGGACCTGTGGGCAGCCTCGGTGGCGTTGGAAGTGCCTCCCCATTGGGCACTTGGAGCCTGACGTTCAACAATAACACCGACATCACCTTGACAGCGCCAGGCGGTAACACGGCGAACTTCAGTCTGGGTGCCGACGCGGCTGCCTTGTTTGCCGATCCGCTCTACGCCTACTTCGGTGGTCAACCCAATAGCCTCGCCAATATAGGGCAGTCGATCGTCATCAGCCGCGTTCAGATCACCGGTACCGCCAATCCAGTGGATGATTCCTTCACCGCCGACACCCTGGACTCCAACACCTGGCAGCTGCGGGCCGCCGATCCGTCCGGATTGGTTGTAGTCCCGGCCAACACTGCCTATCAGGTGACCTGGACCCTGCCCGATTACGGTTACACCCTCCAATCAGCCTCCAGCCTCAAGGGAACTCCTTGGGTCGATTCCACCAACAGCACGGTGGTCGTGGGCAAAACCAAGAGCGCGTTTGTTCCCAGCTCAAGCCTGCCCGCAGCCCGCGGCGGCTATTTCCGCCTGTTCAAGCCGTAAACTTGGAAGCGGCTTCCGGCGGCTTTCAGGAGTCTGGCCCGTCCCTGGGTCATGGGCCAGACTCCCTATCAAGCCATCCCGGTGCCTCACGTTGGCTCCAGTGGGAAGCGGCCTGCAACCGCTCTTGTCCGTGAAATCGTCCCGTGACGACCAGCCAGCCAGGTATTTGGATTTGACTTAGGTATATTTCTTAGTAATTTTCTCACGATAGCTGGTCAGTCTCAAAAATGACCGGCATCCTGAGCCACGGACCGTTGAGGGGGTGGCCGGGAACCAGTCGACGGGCGTGATCCAACACGGCAATTCAACGGATGAAAACCTTCCCCTTAGTCTCATGGCTCCAACGGGTTGCCATGGCCGTCGGTTTGTCTACGCAGCTCGCCTGGGCGCAATCCGACTTGTCCGTTTATACCGATCATTTGGTGAACGGATTCCAGGATTGGAGTTGGGCGACCCGGGCCCTGGACAACACCTCCCCGGTGCATTCCGGCTCGAAAAGCATTCGTGTCAATGCCACCGCCGGTCAGGGAATCTACGTTCATCATTCGGATTTTTCGGCGGCCTCGTATAGCAACATGGTGTTCTGGGCGCACGGGGGACCGGGGGGAGGACAAAAACTGACGCTTTCCGCCGTGGTGGGAGGTCAGATCCTTTCGGGGTATGCCCTCACGCCGCTGACCGCCAATGCCTGGAAAGCCTACACGATACCGCTATCGACCCTACATGCCGCACAGGCCACGAACCTGAATGGCTGGATTCTTCAATTACAAAGCGGGGGTGGAAGCGGGGTTTTCTACCTGGATGATTTGACCCTCACTGCCCGGCCGGCCCCGTCCGTGGTTCACGTCACTGTCGACGCCACCCATCCCCTGCGACCGGTGGACCGACGGTGGACGGGGGTCAACGTGGCCGTTTGGGACGGGAATCTCGCATCGGCGGCCACCCTGAACCTCGTCAAAGGGTTGGGAACCACCCTGTTCCGTTTTCCAGGGGGCTCTCTTTCGGACGAATACCATTGGGCGAGCAACCGGTCGTTGACCAATACCTGGCAGTGGAATACGTCGTTCCATCAGTTTGCGCCACAGGCCAAAGCAGTGGGTGCGGATGTCATGATCACGGTCAATTATGGAACCGGCACGCCGGCGGAGGCGGCGGCCTGGGTCCGCGATTCGAACATCACCAACCATTACGGCTTCCGGTATTGGGAGATCGGCAATGAGAACTACGGGACCTGGGAAACCGATACCAATAATCAACCCCACGAGCCGTATACTTACGCCACTCGGGCCGCACTCTATTATCAACAGATGAAGGCGGTCGACCCGACCATCAAAATCGGGATCGTGGTGGTCGACGGGGAAAACAATTACAGCAACGGATACACGGGACATACCGCGACCAATTCCCGCACCGGAATCCGGGTCAACGGATGGACCCCCATCGTTCTGACCCGGCTCAAGGCATTGGGAATTGTTCCGGATTTTCTCGTTTATCACTACTACCCGGAATACACCGGTCAGGAAAGCGATCCCCTGCTGTTGCAGACATCGACTTGGTGGGCATCCGCGGCGGCGGACCTTCGTCAGCAGATCAAGGACTATTACGGGGCTGGTGGTGACGGGATTGAGCTTCTGGCGACCGAGAACAATAGCAACGCCGGCGATCAGGGGCGCCAGTCCACCAGTCTGGTCAATGGCCTGTACCTGGCTGACAGCCTGGGTCAGCTCATGAAAACCGAATTCAATTCCTTCGTCTGGTGGGATCTGCGCAATGGGTCAGACACCAAGGGATCCTTTGATCCCACTCTCTACGGATGGCGTACGGTCGGCGACTTGGGGTTGATCGATGCCACCACCAATGGCTACCCCGCCTACTACGCGTTCAAGCTGATGCACCAGTTTCTCAGCAAGGGCGGGACGGTTCTGCCGGCCACGGCTGATGATTCAGGCCTCGCCGCCTATGCCCTTCGCGATGGTAATGGTGGTCTTCAACTGCTCGTGATCAATAAATATCCCAAACTGACCAATGCCGCTTCCATCGCCATCACTGGCTTTCTACCGCTGACCAATGCCACAGTCACCCGCTACGGGATTCCGCAGGACGACGCAGCCCGGACTCATTCCGGGTCGCTGGATTTGACCACCAATTCTGTTGGCGGCATCAGCTCCACGTTCACCTACAATTTTCCACCATATTCCCTGACCCTGCTGGCGCTCAATGCGCAGGCACCGCTCCTGCGAATTCAAACCGCCCCCCCCGCGGGTTCACCTCCAACCTTCGAACTGCGGGGTCAACCAGGGGCCACGGTCGAATTGCAGCAGTCGCTGGACCTGAGCCACTGGCGTCCAATCCTGACCAACCGGCTGTCCAGTTCCGATGGGGTCTTGGTTCAATCCCCGGGTGGAGCGGTCAGGGACGGTTACTGGCGTGGAATTTATCGGCCCGATTTAAACTGACCCACTGTTGACGTTCACGAATATACGCCATGTTGAGGCATGCCCGCGCAGCAGCGCCCTCCTCACCCCGTGGATGCCCGCATCCGCAAACGAAGGGTGCCCCGTTCGTTCAAGGAATTGACGCCGAGTAATCATTTCAATCCCCGCAGCTTTTTTAGAGAGATGGTGTGGGGAACCTTGTTTGCGCCTCAAACCGGTTCCACCAAGATTCCTGCCTTTCCTCGGTTGCATTCGCCAGAGCTGGCGCTCACCTGGATCGGCCACGCCTCGTTTCTTCTACAGTTCTCTCAGCTGAATGCCATCATCGATCCTAATTTCGCAAACTGGCTCTTTTTCCTGAAGCGCCTGAAGCGTCCAGGACTTCGATTGAAGGACCTTCCGCCCATCGACCTGGTTCTGCTCACCCACGCCCACTTTGATCACTTCCACAAGCCAAGTCTTCGACGATTGCCCTCGCCCCGAATCGCCGTGATGCCGTGGGGATGCGGATCCCTGGCTCGTCGGCTCGGCTTTGAGCGGGTGGTGGAACTTCGATGGTGGGAATCGTTTGGGCATGACGATTGGAAGGTGACCCTCGTGCCTGCCCAGCATTGGGGTGCCCGGACACTGCGAGACGCCCATCGCGGATGGGGGGGCTTCATCATCGAATGCCAGGGACGGTGTGTTTACCACGCCGGGGATTCCGCCTACTTCGATGGCTTTGCCGAAATTGGCCGACGCTTCCATCCGGAGGTGGCTCTGCTTCCCATTGGCGCCTATTTCCCGGACTCCTTCCGTCATGTGCACATGGGTCCCGACGATGCCGTCCGGGCGTTTCGCGACCTGGGGTCACGGTGGCTGATTCCGATGCACTTCGGTTCCTTCAAGCTGAGCTTTGAAGCCATGGAGGAGCCCGAACGCTGGTTGCGTGAACTGGCGGAAGCGCAACGCCTCACGCCTCAGTTGCGAGTCATGGAAGAGGGCGTGCCGGAGCGTTTCTGACCCTTGATGCCCGCCGACCACACACTATCCTTTTCCCAGGACTCGTGTTATGCCCATCTACGAATTTCACTGTGACGATTGCGGACAGGAAAACGAAATCCTGGTGCGGTCCCGCCAATGGGAAGGGACTCCGTGTCCATCCTGCGGTTCGACCCGGCTGACCAAGATACTTTCAACCTTCGCGGCCTCCGTAGCTGGTGCCAGCTCCGGTGGTGATGGGCCCAGTTGCTCTGGTGTCCCCAGTTCCTGTGGCATGTGCGGAACCGGCAAACCGCACTCACACTGATTCTAAAGCCGGCCATCCGAGGTGGGGCAAACTCTGGTTCAGGCGAGGGACTCCATGTGAATGCGTGGCGACGCACATGAGCCACATTCCGAACAGTCCTTGAACAGGATGAGGGTCGACCAGAGACTTATCGTCGACTTTCAGGTCGGGTAGTTGGGAAAGAATCTGGCGGGAAATCTAGCGAACAGCGGGCACCCCTGAAGGGACTCCCACCGCCTCCACTCTCAAATCCCTCAACCCGAAGAGGGGAGAGTCCTGAAGGAACCTGAATCTCCGTGCCCCGTCCTTGCGTTTTGGACCAAACCGCTGGCGATGGTCCTCAAAGACCTGATTGACCCATCCCCGACTCCCAATGACGGCTCCATCCGTAAAGTACCTTACCCG
>CAIPFS010000176.1 GCA_903864375.1 uncultured Verrucomicrobiota bacterium | reverse complement strand
ATTTCCAAGGGTGAGGGCTTCAGTACACGGATATTAAACTATTACAAGGATGGTCGAAGCTACTGGATCAGCCTTGAGGTCCAGCCCATCCATGATTCCACGGGGCAGCTGACCCATTTCATGGCCCTTCAGCGGGACATCACTTCAGAGCGCGCAGCACAACAGCGGTTGACGTTGCAATATGAGACATCCAATGCGTTTGCCCGTGCCCATTCCTATGCCGTCGCCCTGCCTGCCTTCCTGAAGGCCGTGGCTGGGGAGATGGGGTGGTCCCTCGGTCAGATCTGGAGGGTCCGGGGTGACCGTCTCAAACTGGAGGAGACGTGGCATCCGCCGGAAATCCAACTATCCAGTTTCGTGGGAGCCAGTCGGCGCCGGCTCTTTTCCTCGGGCGACGGGCTTCCGGGCAGGGTCTGGGAAACCGCCCGCCCGGAATGGATTGCTGAAGTAGCCGAGGCCGAACCTCGCACCCGGGCAACTGCAGCCCGTGAAAATGGGCTTGCCGCCGCCTATGCCTTCCCGGTGTTCGTCCGGGAGCATGTCTGGGGTGTTCTGGAGTTCTTCGGGCCCCATCTGGAAAAGCCGGATGCCGCCTTCACTCAAACCCTTGCGACACTGGCCGATCGACTGGGTCAATTCATCGCCCGGCGTGAGGCGGAGGAGGGTCTCCGCCTGGCCAAGGCGGCAGCGGAGGCCGCCAACCACGCCAAGAGCGATTTTCTGGCCATGATGAGCCATGAAATCCGGACCCCCTTGAACGCGGTCATCGGAATGACCGAATTGCTTCTCAAGAGTCGACTGGATTCGCGTCAGGTCGAGTGTGCACGAATCGCCGCCGACGGAGGCGCGGCATTGCTTGAACTCATCAATGACATTCTGGATTTTTCAAAGATTGAGTCCGGAGAGCATTTTACACTGGAATCCGATCAGTTCGATCTGCATCGCATCATTCGCGGAGTCGGCGACTTGCTCCGGCCACGGGCGGCCGACAAAGGTCTGACACTCAACATCCACTTTCAGCCGGAGGTTCCCGCCTGGGTTGTCGGAGATGGCGGGCGGATTCGCCAGGTTCTGGTGAATCTGGCGGGTAATGCCATCAAGTTCACTGAGGAAGGTGGCATCAGCTTGCGAGTCCTGCTTCAGGATCGGGAGGCCGGAACCGTCCGGCTCCGATTCGAGGTCGAAGACACCGGGGTCGGCATTGAGGTTGAGGACCTGCCCCGGCTCTTCCAGGTTTTCTCCCAGGTGGATCGCGACGCCTTGCGCCGCCGTGGCGGCACCGGATTGGGGTTGGCAATTTCCAAGCGGTTGGTCGAATTGATGGGAGGCAAGATCGGGGTCACAAGCCTTGTCGGCGAGGGGTCCGTGTTTTGGTTTGAACTCAAGCTGGCCATTGCCGAGACCGCGGAGACGGACGTTCTATCCGAAGGGTCCTCGTTGCAGGGCTTCTCCGGCCTCGCCTTGCGGATTCTCGCCGCAGACGACAACGAGGCCAATCGCCGGCTGATTGAATTCACGCTCGAGGAGATGGGATTGACGGCAACATTCGTCCGGAACGGAATGGAAGCGGTGGAGTCCTGGCAACAGCAGGATCCGGATGTGATTCTCATGGATTGCCAGATGCCGATTCTGGACGGATTTGAGGCCACCCGTCTGATTCGACACCAGGAATCGGAACGCGGATCCTCGCTCCGCCGAAGGACCCGAATCATTGCGTTAACGGCAAATGCATTGAAAGGGGTTGAGGAGAGGTGTATCGAGGCCGGGATGGATGCCTACCTGACCAAGCCGTTTACGGTTCATCAGTTGAGTGAGGTGCTGGTTCCACCCTCCCAGACTGCGGTGGCACCTGACATCCTTCACGAAACGCCGACCGATGGCGCTGCTGCCTTTGACCCGACGCTGCCCGACCAACTCTTGACCGACCTGGGCGCGGAAAATGCCATTCCCCTGATGGAAGACTTCCTCGGGGATTTGCCCGGTCAATTGACGGAGCTCCAGCGGCTGGTCTCGGAAAGCCATCGTGAGGAGCTTTTCCGCCTCGCCCACTCCCTGCACGGGATTGGACTGTCTTTTGGGCTTGTCGGCATGGGTTCCAAACTTCGTGAGCTCGAAGCAATCGCCAAAACCTGCACCGTGGGCGAGGCAAACGCACTGGTTTCCCAGATTTCAAGCGAAGCCACACGGAGCGTGTCCGGACTCAGGTCCTGGATTGCCGCTTACGCACCCGGTTCGAATAGCCCCTAACGCGTCCCTGGTGTCGTGGATGCTCCCTCCTCGCGCCTCGCCGTGGGGCATTTTAGGCGCAACAAACGGCAAGCGATTTGGGATACGCGACACGAGCTTGCCCATCGTCCGGACCAAAAAGATTCGGCTTCCAATGGGCCGTGCTTGCCTCCGGTCCGACAACTTGCGTTTCTTGGCCATGGAACAGTCTCAACCCCTGCGCGTCGCCGTCCTCGGCTCCGGTCGCGGAACCAATTTTGTTGCGCTTGCCGATGCCATGCGTCGGGAGGCCCTGCCGGTGGATATCCGGCTGGTGATCAGCGATGGGGAAAACGCCCCCATTCTGACGCATGCACGGGAGCGGGGCTATCCAGGGCTTTACCTCCCGCCGGGAGCGTTTCGGACCAAGCTGGATGATCGGGCCGAGGCGGCCTACCTCCACGCCCTGGAGGAGGCAGGGGTCGAGTTCCTTGTCCTGGCGGGTTTCATGAGAATCTTGAAAGGTCCCTTGTTGCATCGGTTTTCCGGTCGAGTCGTCAACATCCATCCGTCCCTTCTTCCCGCATTTCCTGGGCTGCATGCCTGGCAGCAGGCTCTGGACTATGGAGTCAAGGTGACCGGCTGCACGGTCCACCTGGTGGATGAGGGCGTGGATACCGGACCGATTCTGGCCCAACGTGCGGTGCCTGTCCTGGATGCGGACACACCGGCCACCTTGCACGAGCGCATCCAGGTGGCTGAACGTGAGCTCTATCCTTCAGTCATTGGTTCGCTGGCCCGGCGGGAAATCCAGGTTCGTGGCCGCTTGACCCGGGGATTTTCCGACGGAAGATAGAGGGGAGGAGGCAACATCCACTCTGGGTTGCTCCAATTTATTCATGAGTTCCCCACTGACCCT
>CAIPFS010000175.1 GCA_903864375.1 uncultured Verrucomicrobiota bacterium | reverse complement strand
TTTCCCCATTCCATGGTGATTTAATCCCACATTGTTGGTCCATGCCCCAGTTCAATTACAAAGCAAGACGACGGTCCGGCGAGGTGGTCGAGGGAACTTTGGATGTTCTTGACCGGTCGGCGGCAGCCCTGGCCGTCCAGAAGCTGGGACTCTTTCCCATCACGATTGCGGCATCGAAGGGAGGGGGCCCCACCCCGAAAGCAGGTGGTGATGCCGGCACCTCCGGCAGGTCTATCCTGCCACCAACCTTGCGGGCATTCCTGAATCGGCGGCGCAAACCAAAAATTCAGGAGTTGGCGACGTTCACCCTGCAGTTGGCCAATCTCCTTCATGCCGGCATGCCGTTGACCATGGCCTTGAACAGCATGGCCAGTCTGTCGGCCAAAGGAATCCCTCCGGCAGTCGCCCGTCAGTTGAAACAGGACGTCATGGAAGGCCGGAGCCTTTCCGATTCCCTGGCCAAGCAGCCGGACATTTTCCCACCAATCGTTGTCAACATGGTGCGGGCCGGTGAACAGAGCGGGGCCCTGGAGGAAGTCCTGCGCCGTCAGGCGGCGCACTTCGAGCGCTTCGCCGAGGTTCAGTCGAAGTTCAAATCGGCGATGATTTACCCGATGGTCGTCTGTGCCGTGGGCGTGGCCCTGGTGTTTTTCTTCATGACGGTGATGCTCCCCAAATTCACCACACTGTTTGAAAGCATCCCCAACCTGGAACTGCCGGCATCGACCAAATTTCTCATTTCAGCCTCCCATTTTATGACCACCTGGTGGTGGTTGTTTCCGATTGTCGCCGCGTTGCTGGTCACCATTTACAAGCGCTATCACGCATCGCCGCAGGGCCGCCGTTTGATTGATCGGATGCAAATGAAGGCTCCGGTGGTGGGGGCGGTCATCCGCTTGAATCTGTTCGGGCAGTTCTCCCGGACCCTGGGAACCTTGTTGCGCAATGGGGTCCCGGTGCTTCAAGCGCTGAAGATCACCGAGCAAATCATTCCCAATGTCATTGTTGCCGAGGCCATTTCCAAAACCCGGGAAGGGGTGACCGATGGCAAGACCCTGGCCCAACCGCTGGCAAAATCGGGACTTTTCCCCCAATTGATGATCGATCTCCTCAAGATTGGCGAGGAGACCGGCGATATTCCGCTGGCACTGGAAAACGTGGCGGAAACCTACGAACGCGAGCTCAACCTCGGGTTGCGGACCCTCACGAACCTGATCGAGCCCATGATGATCGTGGGGATTGCCATTGCCGTCGGCTTTCTGTTGATGAGCGTCATGTCCGCCATGTTTGCCATCACCTCCAGCATCCAGCGATGAACGTCGCCAGGGGCCAACGTCAGGACGGCATCGCTCGTCGGGGCAGGGGATGGCCCGCGACCGGACGCGCAGGTTTCCATGGATTCACCCTGATCGAACTGATGGTGGCCATGGCCATTGCCTCCATGATGCTGTTGATTGCCATTCCCAGTATCCGAGGGGTCCGGAAGCCACCCCAGGTTCGGGCCACCGAGGATTTCGTCAAAGGCTGTCGGGAGGCCCGGGCCCGGGCAATCCTGACCGGCCGCCCCATGCAGTTGGTGATCGACAGCCAGGCGGGCATGATGCGGGTGGAGAGTGCTCCGACCGTCCTGCCTCACGAATCCCCCACCGGCGGTCCGGGGCCCCAGGAAACAGGCTATTCAGCACCCCGGATCGAATCAGAGACCCGGACGCTGTTCTCGGCGCACCTGCCGGATGAGGTCGCCTTCAGACGATTGGTGATCAATCTCCGAAATGTTTTTGATGCCAGGGAGCAGGTGGATAGTGGAACCACGGTGGCTTTTGTCCGCTTTTATCCCAATGGAACCTCCGACGACCTACTCGCCGAGATCATGGTCGACCAATCGGAGGTGTTTCGCATCACCCTGGATGTGATCGTCGGTGAGCCCACCGTCGTTGCTGTGCCATGAAGGTAACCCGGACATTGCTCCCTCCGTTTTCTGCCCGCGGTGGGTTTACCCTGATTGAGGTGGCGATTGCGTCGGCCATTCTGGCCATTGCCTTGATGAGTGTCCTGTTGATCACCTCCACGGGCATTCACACCGCCCGTCTTCTCGACCGCGTGCACGTGGATGCTTCGAGCGCGGCCGCCATGCTCTCGCTGACCAATCAGCTTCAAGACGGCGGATTTGACCGCGATGATCTGGGCGACGTGCACCCCGATTACTCGGGTTCCCATGAGGTGAACCTGGTGCGTTCCAATGGCCTGTTCCAGGTCGACTTTACGGTGACCTCCGGAGGTCAGCCTGGAACCTCGGATTCCCGCATGAGCGTCCTCTACTTCCGGCCCGGCTCCGGGGGCGGACTCCCGCGACGATGAAAAAAGGGGGAGCCACGTCGATTCGCAGCGGAGGCGCCTTCACCCTGATTGAGGTGATGGTGGCGGTCCTGATTCTTGGAATGGTGCTCGCCTCCCTCTACGGCACCTGGCGGATCATCCTCACCAGCACCGAGGCGGCTCTGCGCATCACGGCGCGGGCTCAGCGCGCCCGGATGGCGACCGCGACCATCGAACAGGCCCCTTTTGTCGGCGATGTTGTCCCAGAACAACATCAAGCTTTACTCCTTCTTTGGGGGAAATAGCGGGAATTTCAGCGACATCAGTTTTGTGGCTGCCGTGGGTGACTCGTTTCCCGGCAGCGGAATTTTCGGGGAGGAACGCGTGCGTCGGATCGAGTTCTCTGTGCAACCGGGCGACCGAAGCGGAAATGACCTGGTTCTCCGCCAGCACTCGATTTTTGATTTGCCGGAGCAGGTCAGCAATCCGTACCCCATTGTGCTGGCGCACGATGTCAGTGCCTTCCAGTTCGATTATTGGGATAATCGTCAACGGAAGTTCATTGATGAATGGTCGGGAAGCCACACCAATGAGCTTCCCCAGGTGGTTCGCCTGACCCTGGGGTTCGGCTCCGTGGGCCGGTTTGCCCAGCGTCCCGCGGAGGTGATCACCCGGGTCATCCGGATTCCGTCGACGGCCATTCCGGGAAGTCTTCAACCCGGTCGGGGAGGCCCGGGAGGCGGAGTTCCGGGAGGTGGAGTCCCTGTCCCCGGGTCGCCTGGATCGATTCCACGACCGCTTCCCCGCGGCAATTAGGTGCCAAAGTCCATGCGCCCCCTTCCTTCCGACCGTCGACGCTCTTCCGGAGTTGCCCTCATCATTGTGATGTTGGTGGTCCTGGCCATGGGGTTGACGGCGGGAGCCTTTGCCTATGCGATGAAGGTCGAAGCGCGACTGGCTCAAAACACCACTTCCGGGGGCGAATTGACCTGGCTGGGCCTCTCGGGAGTCGAGTTGGCCAAATGGGTGCTGGCGCAGCAAAATCAGATTCCGGGAGAGGCGGCCTACCATGCGCTGAATCAGTTCTGGGCATGTGGACTCGATAATCCGGATCTGCTTCCGAATCCTTACGAAGGCATGTCTCTAAAGGATTTTCCCGTGGGCGACGGACGCATCACCATCACGATTCTGGATCAGGAACGTAAGGTGAACATCAACCGGGCGGTCTACGACAAGGTCCTTTTGGAGCATGCCATCTCCATGACCGGAGCGCAGGCAAGTGACGCGGACATTCTGATGGGTGCCCTCGTGGACTGGACCGATCCGGACAATAATTCACAGCCGGGCCGTCCTGCGGAAACCGACGATTACTACGCCCGGCTTCAGGTGCCCTATCAGGCCAAAAACGGCCCGATTGATGATCTGGGCGAACTGTTGAAGGTCCGGGGAATGTCCCGGGCGATTTTCTTTGGAGTCCAGTCCCCGACGGGGACCCGGCCGGACCCCCGGCGGATCGGGGGCGTGGCGTCGACGGCCCTGCCGGCCGGCCAGGTGGCGGGCTTCAAGGACCTGTTCTGTGCCATTTCAACGCCCCAGGTGAACGTCAACACCGCCTCGGTCGCCGTGCTGACCTTGGTTCTGGGAGGTGATGGTGCGGCTGAAAACGCCGCCGAAACCATCGTCCGAAACCGGGCGGGACCGGATGGGATCGATGGAACCCAGGACGATACACCGGCCAAGAATCCGGGAGACATCGCCCGACTCATGTCCGGGGGCGCACCCACCGGGCCATGGCAAAATCTTCTCGCTGTGCGCAGCTCGGTTTTTCAGGTGGTGGTGGATGCCCGCCTGGGCCCGGCCCGGCAGCGGTATGTGGCGTTGATTCAGCAGCAGGGACCGCAAGGGTACCTGACGTTGACCTTTCGGCAGGAATAGGTTTTGGAATCCGAAGTCGACTCATGCCACGCTTTCGGCGATGAACGAAGTTCCATTACCC
>CAIPFS010000174.1 GCA_903864375.1 uncultured Verrucomicrobiota bacterium | reverse complement strand
CGGAGGCGGCGGAGCCCGCCCACAGGGCCCTGTTCGGCCATGAAGAGGACCCTCTTCAGCAGGAATTCGAGCGCGTGACGACGCTGATCCTGTGCCCCCTCTTCGCCTCTCGATCCCGGCTATGACTTCTCCGAGTGAATTCGATGCCTCCTCCTCCCCTCTGTCCGAAGGGATCACGGTGCTGGAGGCCAGCGCTGGAACCGGGAAGACCTTTGCCATCGCCGCCCTCTGGCTGCGCATGGTCTTGGAACTGGAAATTCCCCAGGAGCGGATCCTGGTGCTGACGTACACCGATGCCGCCGCCTCCGAGTTGCGGAGCCGGATTCACCAGCGGCTGGTGGAGGCATCCGGGGCGGCAGAAGGGGAATCCAATACAGATCCCTTCCTGAAGGCGGTTCTCGACCGGTGTCGTCGATCCGATCCTGAACTGAAGGGTGTCGCCCGGCGACTGGCCCAGGCGCGGGCGGACTTTGACGAAGCCCCCATCGGCACCATCCACGGATTCTGCCATCGGATTCAACGGGGACGCGCATTCGAAGCCGGCACCTCGTTTGCTGCTCAGCTGAATCCCAACATCCTCGTCAGGGATGCGGAACTGGTGAGGGACTGGTGGATGCTCCAGATGTTGCGAGCCCCGGCCGTCGTGGTCACCTGGGCGGCCCGGACCGCAAAATCCGCCGCTGAATTGACCGCCCTGGTTGGGGAACTTGATCGACGCCCCGGTGCGCGCCGAATCGACGGGGCATCCGGCGCCGGTCTTCCGCAGCTCGCCGCCGAGATGCAACGCTGCCTGACCCGGCTTCAGGAGGAGTGGCGGCGCTCCCGCGACCTTCTTCACCCGTTTCTGGTCCAGCGGTCCACCTGGGTTGGTTCCAAGGAAAAGGGGGTGAGGGATTTCAAGGCTCAGGGCCCGGCTCTGGAGGCCTGCCTCAATGGTGAGACGGGAATCGCCGGTCTGGAAGCCTTGTGGAATTTTTCCGAGGAGAGCGTCCGCCTGTACGCCAAACGGGGGATGGATGCGGAACTGGGCTCATCCTGGATGCGGGAGCGCCGGGCGTTATCCGAAGCGGCAAAGGCCTGGTCGGAAGCCTGGCCCGGTGCCTTTCTCGATTGGGCGGAGCAGGAAATTCCGCGCCGTCAGCGATCCCTGCGCCAGTTTTCCCACGGAGACCTCCTGACCAACCTTTTGGGTGCACTCAATGCCCCCGGCGGTGACCGGCTCGCTGTCGCCATCCGGAGCGATTTTGATGCCGTTCTGGTGGATGAATTCCAGGATACCGATCCGGTGCAATGGAAGATTTTTCAGCGGCTCTTTGCCGTTCCCGGGTGCCGCTTGTTCCTCGTCGGTGACCCGAAACAAGCCATCTACGGGTTTCGGGGGGCCGACATCTTCACATATCTGGATGCCGTCCGGGTGGCCGACCGCCGTCATACGCTTGCTGTGAATTGGCGGACGGGCGCCGACCTCGTTCATCAGCTCAACGACTTTTGGAGCTTCCCGTCGCGCCCGTTCGTCCTGCCGGAAATTGAGTTTCATCCCATCCGTCCGGCTCCTGAACGGGCATCATTCCGGGTCATTGAGCCGGATGGCAGCACGGCACCGTTTCAGGTCTGGACGATGGATGGGGAGGGGGAACTTTCGGATGAGAAAGCGCTTCATGTTCTGGTCGAGGCTGTGGCCGGTGAAGTCTTTCGGTTGCTGCAGGGCGGCGCGCGCCTGGAGGCGCGATCGGTCCGGCCCGCCGATATCGCCGTGTTGGGCGAATCCCGCTTCCAATTGGAGGCGGTGGCGTCGGCCCTGTATCGGCGGGGCATTCCGGCGGTCCTACCCACCCGTGAAAATGTTCTGACCTCGTCGGAAGCCTCCGAGCTCCTCCGGTTCTTATCCGGCATCCTGCCGGAGGCGCGCGAGTCCATGCTGCGCGGGGCACTGGCCGGCGACCTCGTTGGGCTCGAGGCGGAGACTCTGCTTCAACTGGGCCGGAATGAGTCGGAATGGATACTCTGGTTGAATCGTGTCCAGGCCTGGCGCACCCTATGGACCCTCCACGGACCCTTGGCCCTGTTTCGGCAGGTCATCGGCGATTGCCGTTCCAATGCCCGCTGGTTGTCGTCCTTCGATGGTGAGCGGCGTCTCACCAATTACCTTCACGTGGCCGAATTGCTCCAGGCGGCTGCCCTGTCCGATTCCCTGGGTCCCCTCGGTCAGGTCGCGTGGCTCGAAGCCGGCGCCAGGGCCCTGGTCGACGGTGATGAGGATTCAGCCGTCCGCCTTGAACGGGATGACGATGCGGTGCGGTTGTTGACCCTGCACGGCAGCAAGGGACTGGAATTTCCGATCGTCTTTTGCCCATTCGTCAGGAAAACCGCCGCTGCGAAGAAGCGGCGGAGGGAGCAGGTGGTTTTCCATGCTCCAGGCTCTCCATCGGAAGCATGCTGGGACCTTGGCTCACCGGAATTTGAGAACAACCAACTCATCGCTCTGAAGGAACGATTGGCTGAGAATGTCCGCCTTCTGTACGTCGGCCTCACCCGGGCGAGCCGCCGTGTCTACCTTGGCTTCGAGAGCTCCCGCGAAGCCGGCACCGCCCTGGGCTGGTGGCTGCAGGGTGGTCTTCATCCGGATGCCGAATCGTGGCTTCAACAGGACTCGACAGACGAATCGTCACGGACCGGCATGACGATCCTCCAGGAGTGGGCTCACCGGGCTGGGGCTTTGGTCCGGGAGGTTCCAGACCCTCCCACCGGTCGATGGTCGCCGCCTTGCCTGGAGGTCGCGAGTCCCGCCGCCCGCCGGTTCACCCGAGAGATTACCCGGGGCTGGCGGATCACCAGTTTCTCCGGGTTGGCTGCCGACCGCCACGATTGGACCGATGATCCCGATCCGGCTCCAGCGTCGGGGCTGGTCGATGAGGTTCCCCCGCTGGTGCCGGAGATCGATGAGGCATCGATCTCCTCATTCCCCCGCGGGCGCCAGGCGGGAACCTGCCTGCACTCGATTTTGGAGCTCCACGTTTCCAGCAGCCTTTCGGGGGAGCGGATGGAATCGGTCCTCGCGGAATTTGGAATGAATGGTCCCTTCGGTCCCGCGGTGGAGACACTGCTCCGGGAGGTGGATGCCACTCCGCTATCGTCCGGACCACAACCGATCACCCTGTCCGAGGTCCGGATGGACGAGCGCCTCGTCGAATTGGAGTTCCTGCTGCCGCTGAGGCGGGCATCGGTCAGGGAGATATCAGAGGTGTTGATCCGCTACGCCGGTGAGCTGCCCCCGGATTTTCCCGAGGCGGTCGCCACCCTTGAATTCTCTCCTGTGGAAGGGGCATTGCGTGGATTTATCGATTTGGTGTTCCGGGCCCGGGATCAATTCTGGGTGATTGATTGGAAATCGAACTGGCTGGGATGGCGCAAGGCCGATTACAACCTGGCGGCCATGGGCGCTGAAATGACGGCCCGGCTGTATCCGCTTCAGATTCTCCTTTACGCTCTGGCCGTCGATCGCTGGCTTCAGCTGCGAATGCCCGGATATTCCTATGAGCGCGATTTCGGAGGGGTCCATTATCTTTTCCTTCGGGGTCTGGATGCCTCGGTGCCCGGTCAGGGCGTCTATTCGTTCCGCCCCAGCGCGGCATTGCTCCGGGAACTTGCCGACGTGCTCCTGGAGCCGTCCGGAGGTGGATCATGCTGACCCCGGCAGACCTTGAGGGCTTTTCGCCGCTCTCCCGCCAGTTTGCCCTGCGGATCGCCGCGTGGTCGGCTTCGGCGGACGATTCCGTGGTGTGGGCGGCGGCGCTGGTCAGCCATTTTCGAAGCGAAGGGCACACCTGTCTCCCTCTCGACCGGTTTGCCGGACGGTTGTTGAGTGATGTGGTGGATCGTGCTCCCTCCACCATTCGATTACCGGTTCTGGCGGACTGGACGGAAGCCCTGAACCGGAGTGGTCTGGTGTTGAATTCCAGCGCATGGGTACCGGGCCGAAACGTGGGGTTCCCACTGGAGGCTTCAAAGCCGATGCCGTGGTCGACACGGGCTCCCCTGGTTCTTGATTCCGTTTCCCGGCTGTATCTGCACCGGTATTGGGCCTATGAACAGGAAGCTGCGGCCCTGCTTCGCCAGCGCGCAGCGCGGCTTCAGGATTGGGACCTCGGGCGACTTTCAGCAGCGGTCCGACACTTTTTTCCGTCCCATCCGGACGAAGATTTCGATTGGCAGGCATTGGCCGCCTACTCCGCCCTTCGACGGGGACTGACCGTCCTGTCGGGGGGGCCGGGCACCGGCAAGACGAGGACAGTGGCCCGGCATCTGGCCATCCTGTCCGAACTTGCGGACCGTGAAGGGAGAGGTCCGTTTCGTGCCTGCCTCGCGGCACCCACCGGCAAGGCGGCAGCCCGCTTGACCGAGGCCATCCGTCAGTCCATGGACGAGTTGCCCACCGGTGTGCCCCGTCCCCCGTCCGAATCGGTCCAGGCCACCACCCTCCACCGGCTCCTGGGTCTGTCTCCGGTTGCCGGAGGTTCCAACACCGGAACCGCCCCCCGCCTGCTGTCCGCAGATGTCGTCATCGTCGATGAAGCCAGCATGATGGACATCGCCCTGCTGGTCCGCCTTCTGCGTGCGCTGCCCGAAACGACGCGACTCGTTCTTGTGGGGGATCAGGACCAGCTCGCCGCCGTCGAGGCGGGGAGCGTTCTGGGGGAATTCTGGTCTGGACCCGCCTCCCGTCACTATTCAACCAGCTGGGCGGCGGAAATCTTCGGCAGTCTGGGACGATCCCTGCCGACCGATGTGGTCATTCCGGGAGCACTGCCGATGGCTGACTCGCTGGTGGAGTTGCGGCGCAGTCATCGCTTCGGTGCGGAAAGTGCTCTTCATGCCTTCAGCCGGTCTGTTCGCTCCGGCGACGTCGCCCTTGCCCGGTCCACGTGGCGCGGGACGGTTCCTGGATTGAAGCGGGTTCCCATCCCCGCCGCCGCTGATCGGTTGAAAGCCCTGACCGACCGGCTCATTCCGTGGCACCGCCGGTTGGTCGCCGCCGCAGACCCTTCAGCGGCCCTGACGGTTCTCAAGGAACTGCGCCTCCTTTCCCCGCTGAGGCACGGCCCCTTTGGTGTTGAGACATTGAACCGGGACATCACCCGGATGATGGCGCGACAGGAGTTGATCCCGGCGAATGAGGACTGGTACTCCGGGCGACCGGTCCTGGTCACTTCGACCGACGCGGATCTCGGCTTGAGCAATGGCGACACAGGCCTTGCATGGACCGATCCGGCGGATGGCCGCCTGTTGGTCTGGTTTGAGGCTCCCGATGGAGAACCGCGTTCACTGTCTCCCCTCCGGATGCCGCCCCACGAGACGGCCTATTTCATGACGGTTCACAAGAGCCAGGGATCGGAATTCGAGGAGGTGGTCCTGCTGATTCCCGACGATCCTCATCCCCTCGTGAGCCGTGAGCTGATCTACACGGCGGTCACCCGGGCTCGTCGCCATGCCGAGATATGGGGCACCGAGGAGAGTCTGCTGGCCGGTTTGGGACGTGTGACCGAACGATTTTCGGGGCTGGCCGACGCCTTGTGGGCGGACGTCGGCGCGACGGGCCAATGAATGGAAGGGGATGTCAGGTCTTCCTGAATTCACCCGCCTTCGGGGGGTTACTGCAAGTCCGGCGTCAGACCGCGGACGGCGCGATAGAAAAGATTGGTGCCGGTCAGGATGTTGGTGCTGGCCGTCGACGAGTCGAACGCCAGGATGGTGCTTCCAGGGACATCCTGGAAGGGCTGACTCAGGTTGGTGGTGATCTGTAGCTTATAATACAAACCCCGATAGGTCTCGTAACGCACCTCCACCTTGTGGGAATCGAGCTTTTGAATGGCGAGGTTCACCGGCTCCTGGGTGATGGAACCGTCGAAGTATTTCCGGGCGGTTTCCCAGACACCCTTGCCGGTCACGGCTCCGACCCTGCGTCCGACCAGGTTGTCCACGGGAGGATGGATGCCGCCATAGAGACGCGAGATTCCGGCTCCATCGGCGGCGTCATAATAGGTGGCCCATTCCAATGTCACCGGTTGGGACGGCCCCTTTTCGGTCACGAGATTGGTGACCGTGTAGGTGCCGAGACCCCCGGGAAAGTAAGGCGAACCGGTGAGGGCCGTGAGGACCTCGGCCGCAGAACGGCTGAAGGTGCTGTGTCCGGAGACATAGCCGGGGAATGCGGGGCTGACGAAGTTGGTCCGTTGATAGGTTGTCCAGGAATCCGCCGCGATAAAGAAGACGCCGTTCGGTTGGGTCCGCTGGGGCGTTTCACCCGGCCAGGCGTAAAGGGCTATCTGACCGGGGATCAATCCTTCGTGACGGCCACCCGGTGCGGCAGTCGAAGCGGTGACCAACTCAATCAGGTTCGTGATGAGGGGAAATCCGTTGGGATGATAAGAGGGGAGCCGGGGGTCACTGGACTGGCCCAGTCCACCCAAAAAGCGCACCGCGCTGATGGGGCGCCAACCATCGTAGTAGCGCTTGATCGACCAGCAGGCGCAGGCCGCGTCATGGACTGCGGCATTGAGCGCGAAGTAGGCTTTGACGTCCCATTCCAGATCATCCACCACCGGTCCCGTGCCTCCAATGCGTTTGACAGTCATCGGATGGTCAGCGACGTAATTAGCCAGGACATTCCAATGTCCAGGTGGGGTTTCTGAATTCGGACCATCAGCCCAGAATTCTGCAATCGTTCGGAGGAAGTCTCCGCGTTTAACCCTGTTGGGAGCGTACGCGACGCCGGTGACGGGATTGGTGCCGTAGCCCCGGCCATCATAGATATCGAGGGTGTCCTCGCCATACTGCCCGGGATATTCGAGGCTGTTGTTGCCGTAAACCGCCGGGGAAATATCGATGGAGACTCCATCGTCCGGGGTCAACTGGCTGCTGGCCTTGATGACGGCCACAACTTCCTTCACGAACTGTGCGTGCGTTGCCCCGCCATAGAGCGGGGGGGGTCCCGGATCGATCCACGGACGGGCCGAATCCAACCGCGCCAGCTGGAACGGGCGAACCCGGAGCCATTGGACCCCCAGGTACGGCTGTACCGGTCCTGACGGGAACCCATTCTGATCCACCGCATTAACGATTTGCAATCGTTGCCAATGATTGATGTCCACCACGGTGTTTCCTTTACCGTCGGTGATTCCCTCAAAGGCGGTGGCCAGCGGGGGATTGATGTACACGTACCCTCCGTCGTTCACGGGATAGTCCGGGAAGGCGATCGGGGGATCTGCAAGAGGATAGGGCGTCCCGTTGGCTCCACGGGAACCGTCGTTGCTGAACCAGAGCGAAACGGCATCGTAGATCGAATTGCCGACGCCTGCTGGGGTCGAGAGGTCCCGCGAAGTATTGTTGATGTCATAGCCGAGCGCGGTCATCTGGGCATCATCGGCTGCCAGGCTGTCCTTCGCGGTCTTCGAAAAGGCGTGCCGTTCCTTCATCATCCGGTACACCGCGCGGCACAGATTGATGTAGCCGAATACCTTGAGGTCCCAGGCGCGGCGCCAGGTGTCTTCGTCCACGGTAAGCAGGTCGCCGCCGGGAATCGCGCCGGCGTTGTTGACCAGAT
>CAIPFS010000173.1 GCA_903864375.1 uncultured Verrucomicrobiota bacterium | reverse complement strand
GGCCTTGAAGCGGCTCACCAACTCCTTCAGGTCGTCGGTGGACAATTCGGTGTCCTCAATCTCGCCGTTGTGATGGCGCTCGTGCTTGAGGGTTTCAATGACCGTTTCAAACGGCTCGTGGTCTTCGCCCGGGCGCTTTTGAACTCCGAGAACCACGTCTCCGTACATCTGGATGAAGCGACGGTAGCAATCCCAGGCCAGCCGGGGGTTCTTGGTGGCCTTCTCGAGGGCCAGCACGGCCTCGTCGTTCAGACCGAGGTTCAGGATGGTGTCCATCATGCCGGGCATGGAATCCCGGGCACCGGACCGGACGGCAACAAGCATCGGCAATGCATTTTTGTCGCCGAATTTTGTCCCCATGATTTTCTCCAGGTGGGCGATGCCTTGCTCGACCTGGCCCTGAAGCTCAGCCGGATAGGTCCGCTTGTTGGCGTAGTAGTAGGTGCAAACCTCGGTGGTGATGGTGAAACCCGGAGGAACGGGTAGTCCAATGCGTGCCATCTCCGCGAGGTTGGCGCCCTTGCCGCCCAACAAATCCCGCATGGTGCCATTCCCGTCGGATTTCTTGTTACCGAAGAGATAAACGTACTTTGTGCCTTTAGTTGCTTTTGCCATAAATTGTCGCTCGCCGTTCCCCGGCAGATGACCGTGGAGGGTGTTCCGCCACGATGTCGCCGCGCCTGAAACGTCGGAAATCGGAAGGCATAGGTTAGCGAGGGGACGGATCGCGTCAACGCGGGAAACGCTGTCGTTGCGTTTGATCCGCCACAATCGGGGGGAGTCCACCGGTTCCGGACGGTGAAATGCGTTGGCCGCCGCCCCTTTTTGCTTCATTCTTGAATCTTCATGGAGTTGGAGACGGCAGCCATCGATCGTGCGGTTCGGATGGCCCTGCGGGAGGATGTCGGCCTGGGGGATGCCACCACACTGGCGTGCGTGTCCACCGGGGCACGGTCCCTCGCGACCATCCGGGCGCGCGAACCCCTCGTCACCGCCGGTATTGCATTCGCGGAAGCGGCATTTCGGGCCGGCTCCGGCTCGCTGCACATCGAACGACTCGTTCCAGACGGGACGCGGGTCGGGCCGGATACAGCACTGCTCCGGGTTCAGGGATCCTCCCGCGGAATTTTAACCGGGGAACGGGTCGCCCTGAATTTTTTGCAACGCCTCAGCGGCATCGCCACCCTGACCGACGCCTTTGTCCGGCAACTGGAGGGAACGCAGACCCTGCTGCTCGACACCCGGAAGACCACACCGGGATGGCGACGGTGGGAAAAGTACGCGGTCCACTGCGGAGGAGGCACCAATCATCGATTCGGCCTCGATGACCTGATACTCATCAAGGACAACCATCTGGCCGCCTTGAATGACCAGAAGCCCAACCCGGTGGCGGTTGCCGTTCAACGCGCCCGCCGGTGCTTCCCAGGACTTCGCGTGGAGGTGGAGGCCGATCGGCTGGAACAGGTGCGATGGGCCGTGGAGGCCGGTGCCGATATCGTCCTGCTGGATAACTTCTCCCTTTCCGAGTTGAAGGAGGCGGTGAGCTGGATCGGCGGACGCGCCCGGGCAGAGGCCAGTGGCGGTGTCGGCCTTGATACGGTCCGGGCCATTGCCGGGACCGGCGTGGATTTCATTTCGGTCGGTGCATTGACCCATTCGGCCCGGTCGATGGATTTGGGACTCGATTTTCTCGGAGCAGACGAACCCGTTTCCCCATGCGACGCCCCTCCCCCGTCTTGACACCGATTCCAGCACCGACCGCAGCTCCCGGGCATCCGGACGCCCGAATTCTGGCAGCCCTGCGATCATCGGGCGAGGCCGGGGCTTCGGGTGCCGATCTTGCCAAGCAATTGAAGGTGAGCCGGGCGGCGATTTGGGCCCGCATCGAGGACTTGAGGCGGGCCGGCTACGATATTGTGGCCAGTCCTCATCATGGCTATGTCCTGCGGGCGACGCCCGATGTCCTTCATGCGGATGACATTCTTTCCCGTTTGGATGAACCCCGCATCGTTGCCCGGGAGGTGCAGGTTTTTCAGGAAACGTCATCAACCAACGAAATTGTCGATCGGCTGGCCCGCGACGGCGTGGCGGAAGGGGTCGTGGTCTTTGCCGAAGCCCAGACCGCGGGACGGGGCCGCCTCGGGCGACGCTGGTTCTCCCCCCCGGGACGCGGCCTTTGGTTTTCGGTTTTACTTCGACCACCCCTGCGCCCCCAGGCGGCCACCCAACTGACCGTCATTTCCGCCGTCGCCGTCGCCCGTGGGATCGAGCGGGAGACCGGGCTGCATCCGGGTATCAAGTGGCCCAATGACATCGTTTTTGGCGAACGGAAATGTGGCGGGATCCTTCTCGAGCTGGGGGCGGAACTGGACCATATCCGCCATGTGGTTCTGGGAATCGGAATCGATGTCAATGTGGCCGCCAGCGAATTCCCTGCTGATATTCAGGGAATGGCCACTTCACTCAGTGAGCAGGCCGGGCGCCCCCTC
>CAIPFS010000172.1 GCA_903864375.1 uncultured Verrucomicrobiota bacterium | reverse complement strand
TCGGATATGCCACCCCGGAGGAGGTCTATCACGCTCCAGAATCCCATGGCGCAAAACCCGCAACTTGGGCTTGAAGTTAGAGCGCCGATGGCGCTAAAAGATGACCGCTCCAAAAAACGGGAGGGAAGGCTCAAAGGTCTCTATCCAAGTCTTCCTTCCCAACGAGCATAACAAAAACAATCAAACCGCAACGCCCCCGAGACCATAACTTATTTTGCCTAATAAGTGGTCTAATATTGGGGGCAAGCTCAGTTGTCCGGCAGTCGTCAACTCAACTTGACCACCATCTTCCCTTGATTTTTGCCTTCGAAGAGGCCGAGGAAGGCACTCACCGCGTGATCCATTCCTACCACAATCGTCTCGTGATTTTTGAGTGTGCCGGCGCGAAGATAACCGCTCACTTCCTTTTCAAACTCGGCCTGACGATGGAGCCAGTCCCCAACAATCATTCCCCTGATAGTCAGCCGTTTGACGATGATGTTGAAGAGATTAGCCGGACCGGGCTTCGGTTTGGCTTCGTTGTAACCGGCAATGCCGCCACAGGCGATGATCCGCCCATGGACGCGCAATGCTGCGAGCGCCGCTTCGAGCGTTTCGCCGCCCACATTGTCGTAATAAACATCAATCCCATCCGGCACTTCCAGCGCGAGCTTTTCACTCACTGGACCCGTTTTATAATTGAAGGCTTTGTCAAACCGACACTCGTCGCGCAGAAATCTCACTTTCTCCTCCGATCCGGCGGAGCCTATAACGTCGCAGCCGCGCAGTTTCGCCAGTTGGCCAGCCATATTGCCAACCGCCCCGGCCGCCCCTGAAATAAAAATGACGTCGCCGGTTTTGACCTCGACCAGATTAAGACCAACCCAGGCGGTCATGCCCGTCATGCCGAGCGCCCCCAGGTAAATTGAGAGCGATGGGACATCGCGGGAAACGGGGTGCAGATCTGACGACAAAGCCGTGAAGTATTCACGCCAGCCAAACCTTGAAGTGACGGTGTCGCCCGGTTTGAATTCGTTGGCGCGCGATTCAATGACTTCCCCCACGGCCCCGCCTTCGAGCGCCTTGCCCAGCTGGAACGGTGGCACATATGATTTCCCCTCATTCATGCGACCGCGCATGTAGGGGTCTACCGACATGAAGAGATTGCGAACCAATACCTGCCGGTCAGACAACGGCGGCAGCTCACTTTGCGCCAGGGAGAAGTTGGACGCGTTTGGCATCCCGGTGGGTCGGGAGATTAACCGGATTTCGTGACTGATCATTTTGAATACCTGTTACGGATCTTTGTCGGGTTTGACCACGGTTCCACACAGATGAGCATGTCATTCTCCTCCGAACCGCAGACCGCCTTCCCCATGATATATCACATTTTCGGCGTTAAACTACTTTCTCGGAATAACGGTCGAAGCGATTGGATAGAATAAAGAAGGTTGGAGCCCAGAGGCCGACAAAGAGTCCGAATCGTTCTGCGTGCGCCTGGGTTTCTGGAAGTGTTCCACCCATTAAAAACCAGATGGCAATGGAGCCCACGACGGAGGCAAATCCAAGGAGAAAGCAGAGGGTACTGAGTTGCTTGAGTTGTGCTTTTTTCATGTTTCGATTCTTGCAGTGACCGTCAACGGGACTTGCCACCTAGTCTACGATCAAGGTGACGGTCGTGTCGCCGCGCAGGGCTTTTGAATATGGGCACGTCTGGTGCGCGGCTTCCATGATGCGGTGAGATTGGGTGCGGTCGATTCCAGGAAGTTGCGCATGCAACTCCACCGCCAGACGGTAGCTACCGCGGTCATCCTCAATCAGGCTGACCAGCGCCCGTACGATGGAATTCTCGACCGGGATGCCCAATTTTTTTGCCGCATTGCCCACGGCGCTGTGGTAACAGGCCGAGTAGGCTCCGGCGAAAAGCAATTCGGGATTGGGGCCTCGTTTCTCGATGCCCTTCTCCAACGGATTTCCCAACGTGACTTCCAGTAAGCCGTCAGGGGATTTTATCGTTCCCGAACGGCCTCCCACGGAGATGGCTTCGGCGGTAAATAGGGTCTTCATGATCCTGATAGAGACGTATTTGGGCGGTTTGGACTCATGCTTTTAACATTTTCAGCAAGACTTCGGCGACTTTAGCGGAAGAAGCAGGGTTTTGACCTGTGATCAAGAACCCGTCGGTTTGCACATAGACTCCCCGCTCCCGGCCTTCTCCCAAAAGCCGACGGGACATGGAATGGGCGATCATTACAGACAGGACGGATATCAACGGTTAGAGTATTAACCGATCCAAGATAGGAGGTCGGTTGTAGCGGTGCCATGGGGTGTTATCCCACCATTCCTTTGATGATGCTGCGGTAGGGCTCACCGCCGCCAAAACCGGGCCGTCGTAAACCCAACGCTCGCGGGAGGGTCCCACGCGCTGTAGATCTTCATTGGTTTTGTTGAGAACACCGTGTTGCTTTGGAAAATGGTGCCGAAGTTCCACGTGACTGCCTCACTGGGAAAGCTATAGATCAAAGGTTATGAAAAAAGTTCTCCTCATCGTCATGGTGGCGATTGTCTTCGGAGCGCTCGCCATCGGTGTCGGGGGATGCGGCTCCTACAATGGAATGGTCCGCCAAAAACAGGAGGTCGACCGCTCATGGGCCCAGGTGGAGACCCAGTATCAGCGCCGGTTTGACCTGGTGCCGAATCTCGTCAAGACAGTGGAGGGATCTGCCAATTTCGAGCGATCCGTTCTCAGGGAAGTGACCGAGGCCCGGGCATCTGTGGGCCAGCTCAAGACGACGCCGGGGCAGGCACCGGAAACCGCCGAGGAATTCGCAAAGTTCCAGGCCGCTCAAGGACAACTGGCCAGCGCGGTCTCCCGCCTTCTGGTGGTCTCGGAGAAGTATCCGGACCTGAAGGCGAGCGCCGGGTTCCGGGACCTTCAGGTTCAGATTGAAGGCACGGAGAATCGCATCGCCGTTGCGCGGCACGACTTCAACACCGCTGTCCAAAGCTACAACACAGCGGTGCAGCAATTCCCCGGCGTCATTGTCGCACGACTGGGGGGCTTTCTGCCGCGGCCCTACTTTCAATCGGACGCAGCGGCCCAGAAGGCCCCATCGGTTGAGTTCAATTTCGGTAATCCTGCGAAGTGAGTCACGCCCCTTTCACGCGCACTGCCTGGCTGGCGTTGCTCACCTGGCTGTTTCTGGGGTTCAAGGTGGCGGTGGCACAGCAGCTGCCGCCTCCCCCGGATACGTTCGTTTCCGATCGGTCGGGGATTCTTCAATCTGCGACGAGCGCCAAACTCTCCCTGAGGCTCGCGCAGTTTGAGCGCGATTCCTCCTCGCAGATCATTGTCTGGATTGAACGCAAGCTTCCGCCGGATGTGGCGCTGGAAGAGTACGTCCATGCCGTCTTTCGGTCCTGGAAGATTGGGCAGGCACGAACAAACAACGGTGTGTTGCTGGCGATTTTTGTCGACGATCGACGTTTGCGGATCGAAGTCGGAAGAGGTCTTGAAGGAGTGCTGCCCGACGCGCTGGCGGGGCGGATCATTCGGAATGAGATTCAGCCGCGATTCCGGAACAACGATTACGATGGAGGAGTACGAGCCGGCGCTGACGCGATCATGGCGGCGGTCCGGGGCGAATATCAGGGAACGGGATCGTCCGTCGCTGACAGAGGAGAGAGCGGCAAAGGCGTCTTTATCGCGTTCGTGTTTGGCCTTGGGATTCTCGCCTTCATTTTCTTGATCTACAGAAGCCAACAACGAGGGGGGTGGCGGTACTCTGGCAACGGCTCGGTCGGAGGAGGCTGGGGCGGGGTTTGGGTCAGTGGCGGAGGCGGAGGAGATCGCGGAGGTGGTGGAGCCGATTCGGGGGGATTCAGCGGCGGCGGAGGCGACTCTGGAGGCGGTGGAGCTTCGGGTTCGTGGTGAGAATGGCCAGTCATGCATCCAAACGATTTTAAAGAACGGCTGGAGGATGAGACCATCGTTGCGGCCATCCGGGAGGCGGAAGCCCGAACATCCGGGGAAATCCGCGTATTCGTGACCCGGCACTCTCCGCGGGATCCGATGGCCGAGGCGCGGCGGCAATTTTTCAAGCTCCGGATGCATCAGACGCCGGAACGCAATGGCGTCCTCCTCTATTTTGCCCCGCGGTCGCGGCGTTTTGCCATCGTCGGCGATGATGGAATCCACCAGCGCTGCGGTCAGGAGTTTTGGGATCGAACTGCGGTGGCCATGAGCGGTTTGCTCAAGGCCAACGAATGGACCGGCGCCATTGTGGCCGGGATCCGTGAAGCAGGCGTCGAACTCGCCCGGCATTTTCCCAAACCCTCAGGCGATCTGAATGACCTTCCGGACTCCGTCGTCCGCGATTAGCCCACCGTTGTCGGGCTGGCTTGCTGGTCCACTGCATATTTAACGCCGCCGAATCGCAGTGGGACGGGCCGCACCACGATGGTCATCTCGTGGTTGACGATGGGGTAGGCCGGTGACTGATTGGTGTCGCCCACTGACGTGATACCCAAGTTCAGAATACCAAGGTTTCGGCTTCCGCCCCAAAATCCTCCGGGTCGGCGACGAACCAGTTGTTCATGCCGTCAAGCGATGGCGAACGCAGCATCAATTCATCTGCAACAGACCGCGAAAGTTGCAAGTAGGACAGGAGCTGGTGTTCGGATCGAAAGGTTCAACAGTTCAATGAACAGCGCTTGGTTTGCCGCAGACCCTGACGCGGCGGCTCAGTTGGCGACGGTGATGCGGTAAAAGACCTGCGCGGCAGCCGGTGGAGCGGTGTCGCTGAAGGTGTTCGCCGGCGGCGTCGCCGCCAGATTGCTGGCGAGCGGGGTAAAGCCTTTGGTCAGTTCGGTGGAGCGAAGGACCCCGTAGCGACGGCCCGCAACCGAATCCCACCGGATCACCAGCCCGCCTTGGGCGTTCACCGTCAGGTCCGTCGTGATCTTGAAGAAGGACTTCGGGTCGTTCGGATTGGTGCCTGCGATGGCTTCATCCACATCGCTCACGCCGTCCCCGTCGGTATCCTTGCCGGGGTCCACGACCTTGTCCACGCCCAGCACGACCCGCTCCGCGACACCGCGATCCGCCACGCTGAAAGGGAAGCTGGCGAGCTGGTTGAGCGAAGAGCTGACCAGGATGGCAGGCGCACCATCCACCGTGGCGGCGCGGCTGTAGGTGACCGCGCCCACCTTGAGTTCGAGCGTGCCTGGAGTCCGGGCGAAGTTCTGAGTGCCGACCACACGCGTCTCGAAAGGCACCCGTGTGAGATGAAACACCTGGCCGTTGATGTTGATCAGCGTGGCGTTGAGGGTGACTCCCTCGCCGCCGCCGCTCACCTGCCATTGCACGGCGCTGGCGGGCACGGGTTGCTGGCTGACCTTGTTGACGATCGGGCCATAAATGAACAGGCCCGGCTCGGGCAGAGCCGGGGTTTGAGCCTGGAGGGCGCCGCCCAGCAGGAAGGCGAGGGTTGCCAGGCGGGTGGCGGAAAACGGTTTCATACGTCTGGATGGGGTTTATGGATCGGAAGGAAATTCTATCGGGCTATTTTCCGGAATCGTGGCGGAAAATCACGCGGGTCTCGCCCTTGCCGTTGAACACGATGGGGAAATTGACCAGTCCGCCTGCGCTGGGCAGGCTGATGACGATCTTGACCTCACCTTCACCGCGGAAAAGGACCGCCGCTGTCGTCTCTGTGCCTTTCTTCCGGATCTCGACGGCGATGACACCCTTGATCGTTCCGGAAATGGTGACGGGCTTGATGACGCCCGCACCCAGGGCAACACCGACCTCCCCCCCGCCCTGCAAGCCGGCGGTGATGTTGTAGTCGCCGCGAGACATGCCCGACTTGTCACCCTGGCGCAGGGCCGATTCCTTCATGCTGAAGTGAACCTGCGGACGGAAGCCTTTGACCGTGACCCGGTCATTGGAAAACAGCGATTTGTTGCCGGCGTGGTCCATCTTGGGTTCCCGCTGGAGTTCCAGCATGCGGAAGGTGTTTTCACCGGTGGTGAAATTGTGACAGGCCTTGGCGAGGGTGAAGATATACTTGGCGTCCTGGATCACACCACCGGAGTGGCCGCACACTTCAGTTCCCTTGGAGTTCCGCTTGATGGTGATGGCGTTTTCGAACGACACGAGATCCTTGTTGCCGAGCCAGACACCGGCCAGGGCCTCACCCTCGAACTGGCTGCTCTGCGCACTGATCGAGACGCCGCCCAGGCTGCCGATACGCGATTCGCCTCCCCTGCCCGTTGCCGAGGGAAGCCATGCCGGTGTCGAATCGGCGCTGGCCGGTTCGGAAGGCATGCCGTTGATCGGGAACGGATTGTCGGGATCAACATGCATCCGCTGCGCGAGATCGATTCGCGCCGCCTCCATCTGCGGATCGAGTTCCACGTCACAGCCGGAGGGGTCGCGCCAGGTCAGGGGATTGTTGAGCGCATAGGCGTAAAAATTCAGGCTTTGCGGTTGACGCAAGCGGCTCTTGGGATCGGCGGCCAGTTTGGGATCCACGGACAGGAACCGGGCGTATTCAGGGACCTGATAACGCGCCGTCATGTAGGTCAGTCCGGTTTCACGGTCGTTCTCATGGCCGGTGAAACCGAAGGGCTCCGGCTGGTCGGTGAGACTCTCACGACTGCGTTCGCCGCCGAAGGGAAACCAGGTCGCCTCCTCAACGCGGCGCCCGTTCTCGTCCGTCATCACGGCCGTGGAACCCAGATGATCGCAATGGAAAAACGCCACCTTACCCGCCAGCGGCGGCAGGGATGCGGGCGTGGCCAGCCGAACATACACGACTTCCCCTCCCTCAACCCAGCCGTCGTCCGGCTCGTTGCCGTCGAGCGCACGCGGGATCGTGTTCCAAATCTTCCCGGTCAGCCGCCAGATTGCCGCGTTGGTCCGGATTTCCACCGGAAGACGCCACCGTCCCGGGGCCGTAGTGGCCACAAAAATCCCGCCCGCGGGCAGCACTTTCGGCGCCGACGCGGGAACCGCTCCGACGACAGGGGCGACTGTCGCGTATTTCGCGTGGATCCAATAGGCCGCCGGTCCCTCGCTCACCGGTCCGCTCAGCGGTACCGGAGCACCGCCAGGGACGTCCGCCCGGTATACCGAGGTGCCCGGCGTGCGGACGGCTTCCAATTGCGACGCGAGATTGGTAACGGTCAGCGCGACTGAAACCAGATTCCAGCCGGGCTGCAGCTCCAAACGTTGGATCCGCGAGGTGCGGCTGAGGGAGCCCGCGACACGCGCCAGCGGAACGCCCGGCAGGGCGATGAGCTTCTCCGCCGAATTGCCTGGGCGCACCTCATAGCCTGGAAACGGATAGAGCACGATCTCGTCGGGACCGGCATTGGTGGTGCCCGGCTTGGCGCGCACATACCGGCTCAGGCGGACATTCTCCAGGCTGTAGCGATAGCTGGCGAGTTCCGTGCCATTGTCCGCCTCAACAAGCCGGTCTTCGAAGTCCCACACAAACCGCGCGTCACCCAACCGGGTCATGTTGCCGTTGCGGTCGTATTCGGCCTTGAAATCAGGTTCAGCGGCCGAAGTCAGCGCATGCGGCCCTGGCTCGGAGGTGTCCCGGCCAGCGCGGTTCCTGGGGCCCGCCGCACCGCCATAGCCCATACGACCGGGGCTCGAGCGGGTGTGGCCGTTGGCGGCGACACCGGTCGCAGTCTGTTCGAGGAGGTTGCCAATCCGGTCATACCGAAAGCGGATTTGTCCGTCGGGAGTGGGACCGAAGCCGGATTCTGCCAGAGAGTAACTTGCCGCACTCAACCGGTAGAGATCGTCGTATTCAAAGGTCTGCGAATTGCGGAGGGGGTTGCCAGCGGGGCGGACCGAAGCCGGACGGAGATCACGAATTTCGCGGACGTTGGAAAGCCCGTCATAGCCGTAGGCGTAGTTCACGACTGAACCACCGGCGGGCACACGCGTCTGCAACCGATCCAGTCGCAGCCGGGGGTCATAAGCCATGTCGGTGACCACCCCATTGCCATAAGCGATCCGGGACATCTTGCCGGAGGTGGCGTAATCGATATTGGAAACGACCGTCATCAGCGAACCGCGGAGTGAACGGATGAGATTGCGCGGCCCGAACTGGGTCACGTATTCGTCGTTGTCCGGAAAGACCGTCCGCACCGTGCGGTCAAAGGCGTCGTAATCCCACGCCATCCGGAAGGGAATCCGCCCGAGACCGGCCGGATGATCAATCTCACGGACCTGCCACTTCACGCGCCCCCGCGCATCATAGCTGAAGTGAACCGCTCCAGCCGTGTCCGAGGCCCAGACGAGCTTGTCGATCGGGTTCTCCGGCGTGGCGAGTGTGCCGTCGCCCTGCGGCACGGAGTTGGTGACGATGTCGTAATGAAATTCAACCTCTGGAGAGCGCCGGTATCCAAACACGGGATCGGCATCATCCAGGTAATCAATGGCCGCAAGCCGGTTGTGCCCATCATGCCGGTACACGAGACGTTGGCCCCTGGCATCCTTTGTCTCGGTATGGTTCGACGCATCGTCGTAGACCATCTCCATCGCGCCGCGGTCGGGATCGTTGAGGTAAAGGTTGCGTCCGAGGGCGTCGTAACGAAAGCGACTCTCGTTGCCCTGGCTGTCCCGGGTGCGGACGACCTGATCATTCAGATCAAACCAATAGCGGGTGCTCCAGGCCGCAATGGAGTTGGTCAGGCGCCCCTCGTCGTCGAGATGAGCGGACTCGATCTGTTCAATCACCCGGCCAAGCCCGTCCAACCGGACCGTGAGGGGCGTGCCGGCATGGGCCGAGGTTGCGGACGTATCCTCCTCGTCGAACACCATCTGTTCGCGGGGCAGACGCCAGGTGCGGCGAACCAGGCCCGGCGGCAGGGGCTTTCCCGCCGGGGCTGATTCGGGCGCGTTGATGAAGAGCAGTTCGCGACCGAGCGCGTCGGACAGCACCCGGGTGCCGACCACGGCGGTGCCATCGCGTGCCTGCGTCAAGGGCCGCCCGTCGCGCCAGAAATCGGACAGGGCGGGAACCGTGGCATCATCTTTGCCCGCGATAAAGTCGTAGGGCAGCCACGAGGTGGCGGTCCCCGACCGATGAGTGTAGGTGCTCGCCTTATGGACAATCCAGTGCCCGCCGAAATCGCCTTCGTGGACGACCGCGATCTCGCGCATCAGGCCGTCCTGATACCCGACGCTGACGAACTCGCCCGGCACGCCGTGTTGCTCGCGCTGGCGCGACACGATGCGGGTTGAAGGCCGCGCCTCGGCGACGGTTGTGAGGTTTCCGGCGGGGTCGTAGCGATACACCCGGTTCCGCAGCGGATCGCCGGGAAGGTATTCGTAGCGCAAGGTTGGGAACGCATCTGAATCACCGGGGCGAACGGCGGTGACCAGGCGGGCGAAGGCGTCGTAGCTCCAGGAACTGGGATGGCCATTGACATTGGTGGCCCTCGTGACCACGCCGAAGCGCGGGTCATAGACAGCTCGCACCACATGCTCTGGCAACCCACCGCCGATGACGGTCCGCTCCCCCGTACAATACATGTTCAGGTCGGCGTCGTATTCAAAACGCATCCGATGGCCGGCTTCCGGGTGCGCGGGATCGCCGAGCGCATCGAGCGTCTGAAGGAGGTTGCCCGAGGCATCGAACGCGGCGCGCGCCGACTGCAGCGAAGCGCCGACGGGCCGGCGAGGGTCACCGGGGCGGTCCGTCGCCGTCTCCAGGGCCGGCACCGGTGCATCGCCATTGATGAACTGCTCGGTCCGCGTTTCCAGACCCCGCGCCCCGATCTGCCCCAGCGGCAGACCCGTGAAATCAGGACCGTCGTAATAGTGGCGCGTGCGGTTCACAAAGACACCGTTTTCATCGGTGGTCACGGCCTCGGATGGCAGGCGCACGATCCAGCGCGACAACGCCTCGCCCCCGAGCGCGAACTGCGTCGTCACAAAACGCTCGTCATCCGTTGCGGCGTCATCCACGAAGCCCCAGTGCTCGTGGCGCACTTCGTTCCCGTAATCGTCCTGATCAAAGTTCTGGAGGCTTCGGGTCGGTGGCCGCTCGGGAAACGATAACGCGCTCTTGAACATCCCGTTGGCCTCATATTGGAATCCCTCAATCCGACGGATGAATACCTGCGACACCGTGCGGCCCGATTCAGGCAGCGTATTGACCACCGGAATCCGTGTGGAGAAACGTCCGGCCGGGGTAAGCACCTCATTGAATTTCCGCGACCCGTCACCGGCCAGCGCATTGAAGGTCTGCGGCAGGTCGGAGCGGTAGAGCCGTCGCACCGCCCAGTCATGGAATACCCGTCCGTAGACAAAGTCGTCCGGCGTCATTTGCGCCGAGTCGGCCGCGTTGGTGGCGGTGGCCGCCAGGAAGCACCCGCGATCGAATCCCGCGACGGACGCACCACCGTGCAACACCCAGCCATCCACCATTTCCTGTGCCAGCTGCACGCCCTTGAGCGGCTCCTCCTCGCGTCCGCCGAGCGGCGTCACTTCATCCACGTAGCGCGGCCCGGAGTAACCCGGTGGATATTCGTCATTATCCACGCCGTCGGGCGCGCCGGTATGAAAGCGCAACCGCGTGACCAGGGACGGCGCACCGAATTGTCCGGAGGGTGAACGGCTCTGGTCCCAGCCCGCCGAGGGCGAAAGGGTCACGAGATTCGTGTCCATCAGGAAGTCGTCGCCGTAATCGGTCTTCTGGGCGAAAGCAAAGCCGCGGAACTCCTTCTCGAGCGGATCGTAATAGGCGTCGCGATACTGGAACTCCGTCACGTACTGGTCGGTGGAAACCGGTCGACCGGAATCGCTGATCCCGTCGAGGTCAAGGCTCGGCGTGATGCGCAGGCGGCGCAGCACGGGCACGGCAAACGGGGTGGTCGTCTGCCACGGGTAGCCGGCCTCGCGCGCCCGGACCAGATCTTCAGTCGAGGTTCCGTAGGTGATCTCGGTAAAACGGCCGATGCCGTTGTCGGTCCAGCGGATGAGGTTCGCCTTGCCCTCTGGCATCAGTTCGAGCCACTGCCAGCCCGGGTTTAGTCCGGGATTCACCCAAAGCAGGTCGGTCGAGCCGTTGCCGTTCAGGTCCGCAAGCCGGAAGGTCGTCGGCACTGCATCGTCGCGCGGCCGGTACCGGGGCAAACCGCCCCGCTCGACGGGGGTGGACCAACGGTCCCCGGCAAGGTTCACGCGCAGGACAATCCGGGAAGATTCGGATGAGCCGTCCACCATCAGCAGATCCGCCAGGCCGTCGCCGGTAAGATCCTGCACAAACAGGTCGCGCAGGTCGGCGACCTCGGCCGTCAGCACATCGGGCGGGAGCGTGCCCATCTCGCGGGCCTGGCCCCAGGTGCCGAGTCCCGTGCCCGGCCAGTAGCGGATGCGAAGCGACGGTCCGTCGCGTTCAATGAGCACGATGTCCTGGATCCGGTCGCCATTCATGTCGGCGAGTTGCACGACCGGGGTGTTGGTCGCACCGTTCCAGGCAAAGGTGAGCGCCGGCGGCATGTCGTCGGGATAATCGGTTTCCAACCTCTGCCATCGCCCGTCCACGTCGCGGTAATCAAGGATGAACTGCCCGAAGAACCCTGGCTCGGTGGTCACGAAATCGGTGAGCTTGTCAAAGTTCACATCCGCCTGCCGTGTCGCCGCGTTGGTCAACGAAAGCCCGGCGGGCAGGTTCACGGAGGTTTCGACCTGATCCAGGAATCCGCCCGGAGGAGCGGTCCGCCGGGCCAGGCTGGACGCGTTGCGAAAGACCTCCAGCTCGCGCCCGCCAAAAATGCTGTCGGTGAGCTGCACGTAGTCCACCAGGCCGTCACCGTCGAAATCCATCAGGGCCGACTCCGGGTTCGAGAGCTGCATGGACGGGGCACGCGGAAGGACGACCACGGGATCAAACGCCAGTGCCGACGGGCTGCCGTTCCTCGCCCATTCGCCACGGTTCAATTGGAACCGCTGGTCAAAGTCCGTCGTCTGGAAGAGATCCGGGAGGCCGTCACCGTCCACATCGGTCAGTTGCACATTACCTCGTTCCTCGCCGAGGTTCAGCTCTGGAACGGGGTCCAGCGTCTGGAGACGGGCGGAGCCGAGCCGCAACGGCGTGTAACCAAAAAGTGTGGGCGGCAGGAAGTTGTTCGTGTTGCCGTCCGCACCGAAAAACATCACCCGCCTGAGCATCGAAACCCCCGTGTCAATGGCGTCGGGTTCGGGCTGAATGAAATCCTCCGGCGCATAGGCATAGTCGAGACGATACGCCCGGACCAACTGGCGAACGCCGCCGATCAGGACATTCATCTCCACCCGCGAGAGCCGCCGGTCGGTGCGGACCGTGAACCCGGGCCGGCAGTCGTCGAACACATCGGGACGCGACTCATAGGTGAGGAGGGCCTCGTAGCAATTCGTCCGGCCATCCCGCACCCAGTGCGACCAGGTGATGCGGCTCAAATACAATGTCCCCTCCCCCGGCTGATACTCATATTCGATCCGGTTGCCGTGGACATCCACCGTGCTCTCCAGCAGCCAGAGGTAGGTGCGGTCGAAGTCGCCGCCGCGCGCGCCCGCATTCATCACGGCGCTGAAGCGTCCGCCTTCACCGCGATAGCCCCCGTAGTAGTGACGGGAACCGTCGGGGTCGGTGACTTCCCAGGCGTTGCGGGCCGGCACCTGGCGGACCCGCTGGAACGAACGGTCGTTTTCACAGCGCCAGTCCTGTTCCGGGTTGGACAGCGGAACCAGCTCCTCTCCCCCCAGCAGAAACGTATCGCCCGCGTCGTATCGCGGAAAGCCCTTGTCCGACTGCCGACGGATGGATCCCGCACCAACGCCCCAGCCGAAGCCGCAAACGCCGTTGCCCCGCCCGCCCTCGTAGGAGAGCGCAATGGCCGGCGTGAGGCCCGCCCGACCATTGGGGACGGAAAGCGATACCCCGTAGTTGACCGTACCGGAATTGAGTTGCGGCTCGAAGGAACCGCCCATGCCCTCGACCGAACCGGGACCCGACGGGAGCGAGATCCCCGATTTGCCGGTCCCCGACTTGTTGGGTGCCGCCGCCCGGACGCCGGTCACGACCAGTATCAGTCCGGCCACCGTGGCCAGCCAGATGGATCTGGCGCGCGGATTCATAGGACAGACAAAACTCGAGACGAGATGCAGGACGGCCTTAGTACTTGATAATGTAGTAAACCGAGGCATTGATCGGTCGGGTCTCCGTTCCACCGGACGCCAGGACGGAGACACTGCCATAGGCGGTCGGCGCGTAGTCTGCACCCTCGTTGCTCCAACCCGGACCGGATCCGCCCGCGACGTTGACCCCCAGCAGCCCGCCCGTGCCGTTGTTGATCGTCACCCCATGCCCATGGGAAGCGAACTGGTGGAACTGATAGCTTCCCACCTGATCGCCGGTGTTTCCTCCGTCGTAGGCCCTGACCCGGGCGGTGGCCTCGGGATCACGCCCGGTTCCCTGTGAAACACCGCGCAGAAACTCGCCTCGAAGGTCGGGCACCTGGAAATTTTCGACATTGAAACCACCAGCACCCCATGCGATGCCAATCGCATTGTAAAGAGCCGGGTACTGAGCACGCGAGTAGGTCGTGCCATCACAAATCAGCCAGCCGGCCGGGACATTTCCCGCCGGTCCGGCAAACGCGACCACCGTTCCCGGCGGCACGAGCTGATTGATGATCTCCTGCTTGAGGTTGGCGAGCGCGACGGACTGGGCCGCCAGCTTCGCGTCGGTGACGGCAGCATCCGCAATTTTCGGGGTCGTGACAGCAGCATCGACGAGAAGGGCGGTGCCGAAGGTTCCGGGCTGGAGCTTGGCCGTCTTGACAAAGGCGTTATCGGCGCGCGGATCGTTCCCCGTGGTGAGGAGTGAACTCCAGTCGGCCCCCGCCAACTTGGTGGTGTCGCGGGCGGTGGCCGCCTCCTTGGCGAAGACGGCAGG
>CAIPFS010000171.1 GCA_903864375.1 uncultured Verrucomicrobiota bacterium | reverse complement strand
GGTTGCTCACCCTGCGCGGTGCCTGGGACAAGGTCCGGCAGGAACCGATGTTGAAATTCATGGTCGTGGCCGTGACCGCCTACGGCATGGCCACTCTGGAAGGTCCCACCCTGGCCATCAAGAGCGTCAACTCCCTGTCGCACTACACCGACTGGACAATTGCCCACGTGCACACCGGCGCCCTGGGATGGAACGGATTCCTGACCTTCAGCATGCTCTACTGGCTGATTCCCCGGCTCTATCGAACCAACCTCTACTCGGTCAAGCTGGCCAACACCCATTTCTGGATTGGTCTGACGGGAATGATGTTCTACGTGGTGCCGATGTACTGGGCGGGCGTGACCCAGGGCTTGATGTGGAAACAGTTCACCGCCGACGGATTCCTTCAATACCCCAACTTTTTGGAGACGGTGTTGAACATCATCCCCATGTATCGACTCCGGGCCGTTGGCGGTTCGCTGTATCTTGTGGGAGCCTTCATCGGAGCGTTCAACCTCTGGCGCACGGCCCGGGCCGGGGCCTTTGAACCGGAGACCGAAGCCCAGGCTCCGGCACGGTCCAGTCACACTGGCGCGAAAGACACCGGTCATCGCTGGCTGGAAGCGCGGGGATTACTGCTCGCCGGAGGCGCATTGGTCGCAGTGGTGATCGGCGGACTGGTCGAGATCGTCCCGACCTTCCTGATCAAGGAGAACGTTCCGACCATCAGCAGCGTGAAGCCTTATTCACCGCTGGAACTGCTGGGACGCGACCTCTACATCCGGGAGGGATGCGTCGGATGCCATTCGCAAATGATCCGACCCCTCCGGTCAGAAACCGAACGGTATGGCGAGTACTCCAAAGCCGGTGAATTCGTCTATGACCATCCGTTCCTTTGGGGTTCCAAACGGACCGGACCGGACCTGCACCGGGTCGGAGGAAAATATCCCGACGCCTGGCACTACAATCACATGGAGAATCCGCGCAGCACCTCGCCCGGCTCCATCATGCCCCGTTACCCCTGGCTGCTGAGTCAGAAGCTGGAGACCAACTCGCTTCCGGCGCGCATCAAGGCCCTGCGCCGGGTGGGCGTTCCCTATCCCGAAAACTACGAAGAGACGGCCGGGCGCGAACTGGTGAAACAGGCAAAAGGAATCGCGCAAAATCTGGAGGCTGGGATGGTCAAAGCCCAACCGGACACGGAAATCATTGCGTTGATCGCCTACCTGCAACGCCTCGGCACCGACATCAAACTTTCGAAGCCCGCCACGGCGGCTCTTGAGAGCGTCTCCGGTGCCGTTGCCCTCAATACCCAACCCTGAATATCATGTTTCAAAATATCCTTCACGATCTGGGCGGCGCTGCCTTGTATGGCATCGTCTCGATCTGCCTGTTTTTCTTTGTGTTTTCCGCATCCCTCCTGTGGGCGATGACCCGCCGATCGGGCCTGCTCCGGGAAATTGAACAACTGCCGCTCGTGGACGATTCCCCCTCCCTTTCAACCCCTACCCCTTCTCATCATGAATGAGTCTCCTGATTCGGATCCGCTGCTCCTGGACCACGAGTACGACGGCATTCGTGAACTCGACAACCGCCTGCCCCGCTGGTGGGTCTGGCTCTTCTATATCACCATCGTGTTTGCGGTGGTCTACATGGGCTATTACCACGTGTTCAAGTTGGGCGAACTTTCCGCCGCGGAATATGCCCGGGACAATGCCGCCGGGCAGGCGCTGAAGAACGCGTCGCAGGCCAAGTTCGAAGCCTCGCTCGAAAGCCTGCAGCCATCCGGCGACGCCGCCATTGTCGGACGCGGCAATACCGTGTACCTCACCTATTGCGCACCCTGTCACCGTCCCGATGCCGGAGGTCTGGTCGGCCCCAATCTGTGCGACGACTACTGGATTCACGGCCCGAAGTTTTCCGACAATCTCAAGGTCATCATCAATGGTGTGCCCGACAAGGGGATGCTGACCTGGAAGGGCGTCCTGCAACCGTCTGAAATCTACGCGGTGGCGAGCTATATATACACGCTGCGCGGAAGCAAACCGCCCAATCCCAAGCCGCCAGAAAACCTGGCTCCGGCCAAACCGGCGGAAGTGTACGAATAACCATTCCGAACTCATTCACGCCATGTCGACCCTCCATTTGTCCGCGCCATGTCCGCCATCCGTTCCCCATCCGTCCCGACCGCATCACCCCCCGCATCACCACCCCCCGACTTCCGGGAACACCTGGCGACCGCCGTCGATAGCGGACGCCGACGCTGGCTCTACCCGCCACGCCCATCGGGAAGGTTCCACACCCTGCGCCAATGGTTCAGCTGGTTCCTGCTGTTCCT
>CAIPFS010000170.1 GCA_903864375.1 uncultured Verrucomicrobiota bacterium | reverse complement strand
TCAGGGCTCAAAACATTTTTGGATATCCCACCCGGGGCGTTGCCCCGGGCTAACCTGTTTCGCCCCTTTGGGGCTCCAGAGCGCCATTTCTTCGAGTCCATCCATGATCTTAGGGCAGGTCGTTGATAAGGCTGTTTTTGGGAAGGTAGGAATAGCCGCGCTACGGACTGAATCCATGGATGTCCCGGACCGGGGTCCTGCGGACGGCCCATGGGCTGAGCCCCTGCGGAATGAAGGACAAGGACGGGGAAAGGTTGAAATAGACTAGAACTGGCTGGAAGGCCCTGTCACACAGGGGGTTGCAGAGTGAAACGAGCCTAAATCACTCTTGGCCGTTTCACCCTGCTCCAAAGAAAGGTTGAAATGGGTTCCAACCCTTTTCTCTGACCGGTCGACATGGGGAGCCGAACCGTCGTCGACCAGCGGTCCGACGTTCAGTTCAATACCCAGCTGCGGTCTCCATGGATTCGGCATTGCGCCAGCAGGCTGGCTGCGGGCGGGCTGCACTCGTGCGACAATGGTGCTGCCGTTCATGGAATAACCGATGGTGTGGTTCATGGGATGATTCCGGGTTCGTTGACGTCCCAGCTGGAATCGACTTCGGTCCCTGACGGGGCATCGGTAATGCGGATGTCATACCCCAGGCGGCGGGCGCAGCGGGTCGCCACATCGAGCATGCTGACGTGGGTGCGGGGTTCAAACGTCAGAGCCACGTTCAGCCGGTCAACCAATTCGAGGTTGTTCCCGGTCCATTGTTCGCCGTCGAACTGGACGTCGTGACCGTTGATTTTGGCAAAGATGGTCATGTGGTCGAGGAGACGATTCCGCGGAATGCCCGGAGGCAATAGAGCATGTGGTCGGGGTCGTTCGCCCAAAAGCCGAGCGGGTCCACAATGATCCGCTCGATGCCCATACTCAGGATTTCGGTTCCGAAGATGGCTTTTTCGACGATGGCTCCGGTGTTGCTGTAGATGCGCCCGGTATAGTTGTGGCCTCCGCGCTGGACCCATTTGTCGCTGAATGCCTGGCTGCCGCCCAGGGGAACGATGGGGCCTTCGGTGCCGCGCTGGAAGAGGTAGCGGATGGAGGCTTCGAAAATCTCGAGGTGTTGATTCTCGATGGCGTGCGCAAGTTCGTGAGCTGCCACTTCCACGGTCACATTGGGTCGCAGGTTCACGGTTTTGGTCAGATGGCTGTAATAGGAATAGCCTCTGGCCGTGGTGTGAACGGTGGCGTTGGTGGTCTCGACAATCTCTTTGGAGACGATTTGCTCGACGATTTTGATGGCCTGCTTTGCCACGGCTTTCCGCGTGCTCTTGGTGGCGTAGGTCAACGTCAATTTGCCACGGTCAGCCTTGGGAATGGATATGGCTGCAAATGCCTTTTTCCGAAGGGCGGCTTGTTCTTGGATTGGCAGTCCGGGGGTGTTTTGGGTGACGAGTTTGTCGAGCTTCGCAGCAATTTCTTTGATCTGGTCCTGCGGGTCCTTCGGACGGTCATGAGGACGGCCTATGGGGGCGGACAGCGTTGGGGTCGGGGTCGGTGTGACAGTGGCGGGAGCGGGGGGCGTTGGGGTTGCCTGTGCCGGCGGCGGCGCTGGGGCCGGGGTCGGGGCTGGGGCTGGCGCGGATTCGGGAATGGCGACCCAGCGGGCGGTGTCGCCTGCGATTTCGATTTGGTCGCCAAAGGCGTCTTTGAGGAAGGATTTCAGGTCCGGGGACAGGTTCCGGACGCTGGCTTCGAGGTGTTCGTTGAAGTCAGTGATGGCGGGTTCAAGTTCTTCGTCGGGCTTGATGAGGCCCATTTCTTCCGCTCGGTCGCGGTCGATATCTTCGGTGCCCATTCCGCTGTTGAATCCCCACGGGCCCCAGGGGACGCCGAAGCCTCCGAAGTCGGGGCTGTTCATGCTCAGCCAAAATGGGAGGTTGGTCT
>CAIPFS010000169.1 GCA_903864375.1 uncultured Verrucomicrobiota bacterium | reverse complement strand
GGCCTTGACCGTGACCGCGTCCGAATCCAGCCCGAACCAGCACGCGCCCGATCGCATTTCACCCACCCACCAGGTCCTGACCTGGCAGCCCACGACACGATGGGCGTCCACCCGATACCGTTCCGGGAGGGGATCGCGATTTTTCGCCCGTTCAACCAGGTAGACAAATCGCTGTTGAGGATCGCGCAATTGGTCCAAATGGAGGACCGCCTCTTCTGTGGAAAGCGAAACCATCGGCATCGGGACGAAGGTTAGGTGACAATTGAGAGAAATGAAAACTCGCCCCTTCCCCAAAGGTTTTGGTGTGCCATTCTCAACCGTTGAATCGCATTTCTCTTCCCCGGCTTCAGCACTGGATGCAGGCGATGGTGGTAGGGTTGCTTTTGACTGTTCGGGGCTCGGCCGAACGGATGCTGCAACCGCTCCTTTCGACCCCTGAACCCACGGTGGTCGCAGGCCAGCCTGCGGTGATTCTTCTTTCGTTTTTAAATCCCGGCCAGTTGCCGTTGAGGGGCATGTTCCCCGAGCATCTCGAACTGGAGCTTCGCGGACTGACCCAAACCGCGGTCGCCACGGCCGATCGAATCGATTCCGGAGGCATGTACAATATTCAGCCTCAAGGATTTGGGAGTACCGCCTATCGTTTTTCGATGCCGTCTGCCTTCACGGGCGAGGTGGTGGTCTCGGCGGGGGGAGTTCCCGGAAGCTCGGTCCGATTTGCCGTCACGGAGGGGGGGACCCCTTCGACAAATTCGACCGTGACAACCGGGACGGCTTCCCCGGCTCCGGGTGGGGGAGCGACGGGTTCGAAAGGGGAATCCCCCGCCCTAGGGCGCCAGCAGCAGCGTCAACCGGATCATGTGGGGCTGGACTCCGCCGGCGAATTTTTCCGGGACCATTTTTTTGGCTACGAACCGATGTTCATTCTCGTGGGACCCGACCACCCCAACACGAAATTGCAATTCAGCTTTAAATACAAGCTGATCGGCGAGGACAGCTGGCTGGCGAAGCAGGCTCCCTGGGTTCGGGGTGCGTATTTTACCTATACGCAAACGTCCCTCTGGGATACGTCGGCTCCAAGCGCCCCGTTTCTCGATACCAGTTACAAGCCGGAGTTCCTCTATCAGTGGCAGGACATCTGGCGTCGGGGAAATTTCCCGGACTGGATGCGCTTTGACCTGGATGCGGCGCTGGCGCATGAGTCCAACGGGCGTGCTGCCACGGCTTCCCGCACCCTCAATGAAGCCTTCCTGCGTCCGCGGTTGGTGATGGGGTATGATGGAGGATGGCAGGTGACGGTGGCCCCGAAGGCCTGGGTCTACCTGGGCACATTGAATGAGAATCCGGAAATCGCAGCCTACCGGGGGTATGCTGAGCTGCAAATCCGGGCGGGAAAGAGTGACAGCATTCTCCTGGATGCCACCGTTCGCGCTGGAAACTCTCTGAATCGCGGCAGCCTGACCCTGGATGCCAGCTATCCCCTTCGAAATCTCACAGATCACTGGCTGAACGGATACTTTTACGTCCAGTACTTCAACGGCTACGGCGAGTCGCTTCTGAGGTATGAGGAACGCAGTTCCACCTTCCGGATGGGTTATGGGCTTTTCCGCTAGGGCAGGTTTCCGGTGGCGCCACTGACAGTCGGATTCCGTCGGCGTCGATTTCACACCGGGAAGTTGGACTTGTGTCTTACCCTGCCTTGGCATTAGTAACAAGACGAGGTGCGAAGGAAGATGCACGACAAAATTTCGGACCGGGTGTAGGAATACACCCGAGCATGAGATCGCCGCGCCCCAAAATCAGCCAACTTCCCTTAATTCTGAGGGCGGCTCTTTCGCCGTTGGTGGCGTTCGACGACCTGAAACCAAACAATCGCCGGATTCCATCGATCGGGAGTGTGGTATGATCGCAGAAAAACCAGTGCAGAAATCCTGTTCAGGACTCGTCCAACTTCAACGGCTTGTCGCCTTCACGCTGCTCTTTGTCACGGCGCGGGCGGGGACGACCAATCTGCCTGTTTTGGGGTCGCCCACCGGCAAGGTGATTTTGACGATTTCCGGGAACATTGAGAAAGCCAATCGGGAAAAAACGGTGGTCATCGACCTGGCCATGCTCGACAGCCTGCCGCAGAGCAAAGTGGTGACCAAGAATCCCTGGATCAAAGACGCTCATTCCTATGAAGGCCCGCTTCTGTCCACCGTGATGGATTGGGTGGGGTCCAAGGGAACCAACCTGGTGGTGACCGCTCTCAATGATTATGTCGGAAAGATACCGTCTACCGATTTCACCCAATTTCCCGTCATTCTGGCAACCCGGAAGGACGGGCGCCCGATGTCCATCCGGGAGAAGGGGCCGGCTTTTGTGATCTATCCCTTTGATGACCATCCCGAGCTGTATAACGAGGTCTACTTCTGCCGGTCCATCTGGCAGATTAAATCGATCCAGGTCCAGTGATTGGAGGGATTTTAGTACGCTTCCGCCATGTTCGGCTTCTCTGATCCTCGCGTTCGAACCATCAAGGCAGCATGGTTGTTGATCATCGTCAGTTTCATCGCGTTCGGACTTTCAGTTCAAACCCTTTGGGTCCTCATCGACCGACAACATGAACTTGCGGGCGCAGTTCACGAAAACGCCGTTTGGTCCGCATTCCAGTTTGACCGCGAGGTCAGCGAATTACTGACGACCCTTCGTACGGCAGAGCGTGGCGAGCCGGCGAGGTCTGCGGACGACATCGCCGACAAATTCGACATTATCGTCAGCCGCCGCTCCAACATTGAAATCGCCAATTTCGCGACTCCTTTCCGCACGAATCGCGACTATGCCACCCTCGCTGCGTCGGTCACCAATCAAATCGCCAGTCTGGAACATAAGTACGGCGCTCGTTTGGGGGCCAAAGACGTCGACGCTTCAATCGTTCGGGACCTATTGAAAGAGACCCTTGAACTGCGAAATGACACTAAGGTTCTGGTCAGCGACACCAATACCCTTCAGGAAAAACGTCGTATGGTGGACCGGGAATCCAGCCTGCGGACCTATCAATTGCTGACAGTCGAGGTCGTGGGTCTGGCGATCACCCTCTTCGCGGTCATCTGGATGCTGGCCCGGCAATTGAAAAAGGTGGAGGCGACCCAGCGGGACCTTCAGGTGATGAATCGCGGCTACCGGAAGGCCGCAGAGGAGGCTGCCACCGCCAATCGGACAAAATCCGCCTTCCTGGCAACGATGAGTCATGAAATCCGGACGCCGCTCAACGGTATCATTGGCAACGTGGAATTGCTCGACGATGCCCTTCTCAACCGGGAACAGCGAAGGTTATTGGATACCATTCTGGAATGCGGCACCTCCCTGTTGGAAATCATCGATGATGTTCTCGACTTTTCTCGCCTGGAATCCGGATCACTCCACCTCGAACAACGGGCATTCGAGATTTCATCGGTGATTGAGGCTGCACTGGATATCGTTTCCCCAAGGGCACGTTTGAAGAAGCTGGGGCTGATCGGCATTTATCCGCAAGCGAGGATACTGGGTGACGAAGCGCGCCTTCGCCAGGTCGTGGTCAACCTCTGTGGTAATGCGGTTAAATTCACCGAGAAAGGGGATGTCACCGTGGTGGTGCGCTGTCTGAAAAACGATCAGCAGCCCCCCCAGCTTTGCGTTGAAGTTCATGACACCGGAATTGGCGTTTCCCCGGAAGACCAGAAAAATTTGTTTAAGGAGTTCCATCAGGTGGATGGTTCCATCAACCGGCGCTTTGGGGGGTCCGGACTTGGACTCGCCATCAGCCGCCGCTTGATCGAGTCCATGGGGGGCATCATCGGGGTGGAAAGCAAATTGGGGGAGGGGAGTCGCTTTTGGTTCACCCTGCCCCTGAACAACGATTTCACCATCAGTCCGCCAGAAATTCCGTGGCCCACCCCCCTGGTCCGGATTGGGACGTCCCACCTCAAGACCTTTGAGATCCTCCGCCGTGAGCTGGGTTCCTACCGGCATGCCCTTGTCTCCTGGAATTCCAGCCGTACGGGCCAGACGGATGATGGTATCCTGTTGATGGACGTTCCTTCGGTCGACCGGCACGAGCTCTCTCCCGAGCAACTGGCGCGGGCAGTCGTCTTTGGGTTCAATGCGGCATCGTGGGAGGGACGGGCACGGGCGGTGATTGAGGGTCCACTGACCTCCAACAGACTTCGGAATGCCCTGTTGGTCGTCCCTGCCTCCCGCACCGCCAAGGCGCCGGTTCTGGAACCGTTGATCAGCTCAGAACCCCGTGGACATGTCCTGCTGGTGGAGGACAACCTGATCAATCAACAGGTTGCCATCCGGCTTCTCGAAAGAATGGGTGTCTCCGTCGAACTGGCGGAGGACGGGGCCCAGGCTCTGGCCCGGGCTGCCCTGGGAGGTATTGATTTGATTCTGATGGACATGCAAATGCCGGTGATGGACGGGCTCGAATCAACACGGCGCATTCGAAAGCTTCCCTCAAAATTCGCCGCCGTTCCCATCGTGGGGCTTACGGCCAATGCCTTTGCCTCGGACCGCGACGCCTGTCGGGCGGCAGGCATGAATGACTTTCAATCCAAGCCGATCAACCGCCAGAAACTGGAAATCATACTTATGGAATGGCTTTCACGGTCAGCTCGAGAAACGGCCGAATCAACGGCTGGAACCAACCCGGATCCGATTGATGCGCCGGTTTCCGGAATGACATCGAACCCAACAGGGGGCCTCGCCTCCGACGGACCCGATGGAGACCGGATGACCGGGGCGGAGGGAATCATGGACCGCGAACGTCAGGAACTCATGGCGAACGAGCTGGGATCAGAAATGATGGACCGGCTCACTGCCCTCTTCTGGGTGGACCTGGAGAATCTGATGACGGTGCTGCGATCCCCATCGCCCGTCTCTGATGTTCTGGCGGTCCGGCGCGCCTTTCACACCATCAAGGGGTCGTCCGAGACGATTGGCTTCAAAGCCATCGCCGACGCCACGGTGCGGGCAGGCGATCGATTCCGGGAAACGGGAACCATCGACCTCCGGGAATTGGAACATGCCGCCCGGGCGACACGCACGTTTCTAGCCCGACGAGGATCCCTTTGACAGCCCTCCGGGACAGGAGTGATTCACACGATTTATCTTTCAACGTTTTAAACTGATCCGATCATGGAACGCTGCCTTCCTCTTCTCCGACCAGCCGGAAATATTGATCGGCGATCTTGGAGCCGGAAATGCGAACCTTGAGGCCCTGGAAATCGGCTGGCATCAGCAGCG
>CAIPFS010000168.1 GCA_903864375.1 uncultured Verrucomicrobiota bacterium | reverse complement strand
GCCGTTCATCGCGGTGAATTGCGCTGCCATCCCCGAGACCCTGTTGGAATCCGAACTGTTCGGTCATGAGCGGGGAGCCTTCACGGGAGCAGTCGAGCGCCGGATCGGGCGCTTTGAGCAAGCCCATCTTGGAACCTTGTTTTTGGATGAAATTGGTGAAATGGGCGCCAGCACCCAGGCCAAGCTGCTCCGGGTCCTTCAGGAGCGTGTGATTCAGCGCCTCGGAGGAAGAGAAACGTTGCCCGTTGATGTCCGGATGATCGCTGCCACCCACGTCGACCTGGAGACGGCCATTCAAAATCGGGAATTTCGGGAGGACCTCTTCTATCGCCTGAATCAGGTCACCATCAGTCTGCCCCCCTTGCGGGATCGCCTGGACGATCTTCCGGTGCTGGTTCCTCATTTTTTAGCGAAGCATGGTGCCATCCTGGGGATTTCTTCCCCCAGCATCGTGGCTGAAGCGTTGGAAGTCCTGCGCGCCCACAGCTGGCCGGGGAATATCCGTGAACTGGAAAATGTCCTTCGCCGGGCGCTCCTGCGGCATCGCGGACACCCCATCACCGCCGATTCGTTACGGGACCTTGTCGTTGCTGCTCCCCGAAACAGGCCACAGGAAATCCCGGGGGTGGCTGGATTGGTCGCTGAAGAAGTCGCCGGTGCCCAACGGGGGGAATGGACGGATATTCATCACCGGATCATGGAACTGGTCGAAAAGGAGCTTTTCTCACAAGCCATCAGCGCCGCCGGAGGCAATCAGGCCAAGGCTTCCCGCTGGTTGGGCGTTTCCCGGGTGACCATGCGTGAAAAACTACGGCATTTCGGACTGAAGGCCGCCCAGGAGGATTCGGCCGAAACCGTCGAACCGCCGACAATCTGAATGCAAGCGTTCGATGATTGGGCAATCCGACAGGTTGCGCTAGGATGACCGGCGTGACGTTTGTTACTGAATTTGACCAGCTGCCGTGGCCGACCCTGCTGCGTCGGGCCCAGGATGGAAGCCGGGAGGAGGCCGCCGCGGTGCTGGCACGCGGTCCTCGAACTCTTTCTGACTTTGCCCTGCTCCTATCGCCGGGGGCCGGCGAATTGCTGGAGTTGATGTGCCGTCGTTCCCAGGCACTGACGAGGCAACGGTTTGGCAGGGTCATCCGCCTTTTTGCCCCCCTCTACCTGAGTAATGAATGCATCAACAATTGCTCGTACTGCGGATTCTCCCGGGACAATGCCATTCTCCGGGTCACGCTGACGGTGGATCAGGTCGTCCGGGAAGCCCAGGCGCTTTCCGCACAGGGGTTCCGAAGTATCCTGCTGGTGGCCGGTGAACACCCCAAGTTTGTCTCGGGAACCTACCTTCGCGATTGCATTCTTGCCCTGCGCGACTGGGTTCCGTCGATCGCCCTCGAAGTGGGGCCGATGGAGATCGACGATTATCGTCCCCTGGTGGATGCGGGTGCCGAAGGATTGGTGGTTTATCAGGAAACCTATGACCGGGTCGCCTATGCGCAATTGCATACCGCCGGACCCAAAAGGGATTTCAACTATCGGCTGGTCACACCCGAACGGGCCTATGCCGCCGGCTTTCGCCGCCTCGGGATCGCCGCCCTGCATGGACTTGCCGATTGGCGCTATGAAGCCCTGGCCACGGCGGCGCACGGTGCCTACCTGAGTCGGGTCTGCTGGCAGGCCATGCTGACCGTCGCTGTTCCCCGGCTTCGACCCTGTGCCGGTGACTTTCAACCGCTCACCGGACTTTCCGACCGTGACATGGTGCAATTGATGGCTGCCCTGCGGTTATATCTGCCCGATGCGGGACTCGTGCTTTCAACGCGGGAGCCCCGTCATCTGAGGGATGGACTCCTGCCGCTGGGTGTCACCCACGCCAGCGCGGGAAGCCACACCGAGCCGGGCGGTTATACCGGTGCGGGACGCGACGATCTGCATCAAACCATTCGGGGGCGTCGCGTGGAATTGAGCGATGCCAATGCGCCTGGTCCCTCCGACGATCGACGCGCCACCGGCCAGTTTGAGATATCCGACGACCGTTCCCCATTGGAATTCGCCGAGCAAATCCGCCGCCTCGGCTGCGAACCGGTCTGGAAAGACTGGGACCGGGCCTTGGGGGCATAGCCGGCGGACCAGAGTCATCCGGGGAGGCCGTCCCCCACTTCCCGGATCAGGGGAGGTGATTTTACTTGCCGGTGGGGCGATACCAATTATCACGGGCTTGGGGGGTATATCCCAGGTCCTCAATCAGTCGTCGCATGTCATCGACTCCCATTCGGAAGGTCGTTCCAGCGCTGCTGACCACATTTTCCTCGATCATGATGCTTCCCAGATCGTTGGCCCCAAATTTGAGGGCAATTTGCCCGACCTCCTGTCCCTGGGTCACCCAGGAGCTCTGGATGCTGGGAACATTGTCCAAATAAATCCGGCTGAGCGCCTGTATCCGAAGGTATTCATGGGCACCCACCGTGGGTGCGCGAAGGACCGTGTTCTCGGGCTGAAATGTCCACGCAATGAACGCAGTGAAAGCTCCCCCCCGCAGATCGCCCTGCTCCAGGGCCAGTGAGTAAGCCGCGGCTCGTTCTGACGGTTTTTCGCCCACCGAACCCAGCGCCGCCTTGTCAACGAGGCGTTGCAGGGAACGATCCTGTTGCGATCGGACCACTTCCAGATGCTCGATCCGGTCCGCAACAGTCTCGACATGCCCGAACATCATCGTTGCCGTCGAGGCGAGTCCCAATCGATGGGCGACATCCATCACGCCCATCCATTCTCCTGTTCGGGCCTTTAACGGCGCAATTCGCTGACGGACACGGTCCACGAGGATTTCGCCGCCACCCCCGGGGAGACTTCCCAATCCAGCTGATGAAAAATCCGTCAGCAATTTTTCGACCGATTCATCGAAAACCTCCTGGAAATGGATGAATTCACTCGGGCTGAACCCATGGACATTGAACCCCGGGAATTTATCCCGGACGTGGGAAAGCAGGTCCAGATACCATTGCTTGTTGAGGCGCGGATGATGTCCGCCCTGCATCAGAATCTGGTTACCGCCCAGGGCAATGGTTTCCTCGATTTTCTTGTCCAATTCCGGCAGGCTGATGACGTAGCTATCGGTGTCTTTTTCCGTCCGCCAGAAAGCGCAAAATTTGCAGTAAACATTGCAGACGTTGGTGTAGTTGACGTTGCGGTCAACGATGTAGGTCATCGTGTGAGAGCCGTGACCGGCATAGCTGGCCGATCGTATCAACTGGCGGCGTCGATCCGCCAGCGCCCCCAATTCCTCCAGCGGCAGCAAATAGAGTTGAAGGGCTTCCTCGGCGCTGACCCGGTCACCGTTCCAAACCCGCTCCAACAGACCGTCGAGTGATTGAATGGACACCACTGTGGAGCCTACGACGAAAGTCGGTCCTCCTCAAGCCGGACGGGGACGGAGATGGGCGCGGGTGTAATGTCGAACGTCCACCGCATCCATCCCGGCCGCACGGATGGCTTCCATCCCCAGATCGGTGTCCTCAAAGGCGCGGCATCGGTGAGGCGGAACACCAATACGACGGGCTGCCTCGAGAAAAATGTCGGGCGCGGGCTTTTGGTGAACCACGTCTTCGTTGGTCACGATAGCCTGGAACCAGTCGACAATTCCGAGTTGGGTCAGGACCCGGGTGATGGCGCTCTTGGAGCCTCCGCTGGCAACCGCCATCGGAATACGTCCACGATGGGCTCGTGCGACGGCCACGACTTCCTCGACCGGACCTATCTCCTGGAAATGGGTAAAGTATTCGGTCTCCTTCTCGTGGGCGAACTGGATGGGATCGATATCCGGACGACCCTGTTCGGCGGCCAATTGGCGAGCAATATCCCGTGTTGGAACGCCGCCGAGGGAGTAAAACCGGTCCT
>CAIPFS010000167.1 GCA_903864375.1 uncultured Verrucomicrobiota bacterium | reverse complement strand
TTCCTGTGTTCCTATCAGTACTGCACCCGATACATGGTTGGCACCCGGGGAAAAGGGGAAATCAGCACCGCCTCCAATCACGTCGGTTTCCGATGTGTCAAAAACGCTTCAACCCCGGCTCCCTGATTCAAAACGCGCCAGTCTCCCGTACAAATGGGTTGGAACGAGAAATCGGCTGGACTTTGGAGCCTCAACCCGCCTTTTACTGATTTGACGATATGACGATGACCTCCCGAATGCCCGGACTGGCCGCAGGGATTGCCCTTGCAAGCGGTTGCGTGACGATGGCCGATGGGGTGCTTGCTCCCGGAGCCGTGGATCAGTTTTCACACACCACCGGCAGCCGCGTCGAAGCGGTGACCATTCTGGGCGGGGATTATGGTGCCGCAGGAGGCATCTACACCTTTCGAAGCGGAAGCATCGCCGACCTTCAAATCACCAAATTTGGCGGCGGCGGCGATGTGTCCCCGCCGATGGAATTAGGCTTGGGAGACATCAAGTGGGCTCCCGTGATTCAGGGCAACCTTGGTCGCATCAAGGCCGCGAATCAGTTCGAGACCGGCTATCTGACGGGAAATACCTCCACCTATACGGTGATGTCGCTTCAATTTGGAGGTGGAGCCCGTTTTTATCTGACCGACCATTTCAGCATTGCACCCACCATCACCGGCATCTACGGCCATACCGAGAACGAGTTCTTCGCCAAGAATCCAGTCGGGGAGGTGGTCAAAAACCTGGCCAAGGGAACCTTTGTCGATTGGCAGATTGATACCTGGACGGTCGCACCAGCCTTCGAGGTGAAATACGAATGGACCTGGCGTCGAACCGTTTTTGAACTTTCGACCCGTTACACCTATTTCCACACCGAAAGTTTCAAAACCACCTCGCCGCTGGTCAGCGTTACCGGGGGATCCCAGACTTGGGAAAATCGAGTGGACGTCGACATCCCCACCCGTCTCACCGTGCTGGGCCACGAATTGCACACCGGCGGCTTTTTGTCGCGAACGCAATTGTACGGTGGGATCGCCGAAGGGCTGAACGATAACCATATCAACACCGTCAACGGACGGTTCGTTTTCGATTTCAAAGGCAAGCTTTGGAAGGTGCGTTGGATCGGATTTGGAGCATCGTATTTCTTTGGCGGTCATTTCGATGGTTGGTCCGCTGGAGCGGATGTGAGATTCGAATTTTAGGCCGCACCCAGGACGCGGCGCCGTTGACAGGGTCAACCCCGTAAACACCGGCAACCAGTTCCCTCCCCTGCCCTGTGAATCGACGCCGGATCCCCGCCCCCCTGCTCCTCGTCGGGCTGATCTCCGTTCTTGGAGGGAGGGTGCGCGCCGATTCCGTCGCCTTGCGCGGCGGTGAACGATTGGTCGGTCAAATCTTATCGGATGGTCCGGAGACCATTGTATTTCAGTCACAGACCCTGGGTCGGCTCGAATTTCCAAAAGATCGCGTTGAAGCAATGGAAAGGGATATTCAGGCCGCAGCACCAACGCCCCCTCAGCCGAATCCCGTTTCCGCCAACGCAATCCCGATTCAGACCAACACCCCGCCGACGCCCCTGCCCGCTCCGACACCGGAATTTCGACCCTGGAATTCCGAGTCAGAGTCGACGGATGCCTCCGACTGGATTCAGCTGAAATCGGGGGAATGGCTCAAGGGACGGGTGAAGTCCCTTCAGGAAGACAAGCTGGAATTCGACAGCGACAAATTGAACCAGCTGGAATTCAATTGGAAGGATGTCCGGACGGTCCGCTCACCTCGAACGAACAGCGTGCGAAGGGAGGGAAGTCCACCGGTGATGGGTTCCGTGCTGGTCACCACCAACGAGGTTGAAATCGTCTCGTCGGATTCGACCAACCGATTTCCCCGACAGCAATTACTGGCAATCGCTCCTGCCGGGGACCGTGAATTTGACAAATGGACTGCAAAATTGTCCACCGGGGTCAGTTTTCGATCGGGAAATACCCGGGAGGCAGACGCCGATGTCCATCTGACCCTACAGAGGCGCACCCCTGGAACACGGCTGGGACTGGATTACCTGGGGAACTATACCAAGATCAATGGTCGTCAATCCG
>CAIPFS010000166.1 GCA_903864375.1 uncultured Verrucomicrobiota bacterium | reverse complement strand
GCCTGGTGAAATCCTCATCACCCGTGGCGATGTGAAGGACACAGCCGCCACCGCACCCATGACCGTCATCAAGGAAATCATCGCTGCGGAAACACCGCGCCTGCTTCCCTATCAGGCAGCCAGAACCACCTATCAAGTAGCCTTCGCCGCATGGCACGCCGCTCACCCGACAATCCCACGCGACGAAACCTTCATCCTTCGGCCACATCGCGGCAGCCGCTACCTCCTCGACGCCAAGCCAACCCAACCTGCCCAACCATGAAATCTCTCCTGCACCGCATTCCCCTGTTTCTGCTTTGCATTGCGTTCGTCTCGGCGGAGCCACCGGGCATCGACCAATCCTTGGAGTTTGTCACCCCTCCCACCGGCGCGATGTTCATCCGCTGGCATGCGAAACTGGGTCGCAGCTACTTCGTCCAGGTTTCCGATCCCGCCAATCACCTCAATACATGGCATTTCGCCACCATCATTGAAGGCGGCAACGACGAGGACATCAGCTACGAGGTGGACGGCACCGCTGACAAGGGCTTCTTCCGCCTCAAATACACCGATCAAGTCCCCGGCCCGGGCGAAACCCTGGAAACCGCCGATTTTGACGGCGACGGAATTCCAAACTGGTATGAATTGGAAGTTCTCGGAACCGATCCGCTCGACAAAAACAGCGCGGGCGGGGATTCTAACAATAATGGATTGGCCGATGGCTGGGAAATGTACTATTTCGGCGGACTCGGCATCGCCGATCCGAATGCCGTTCTCAAACCTGACGGTCTGACCAACAAGGAGAAGAACGATCTCGGGCTAAACCCCAACACGGACTACTCCGCCCCAACCGCTTCCCAGCCCGCCAGCTACACCTATGACCTTGTGGGCAGGCTTACCGGAGTCACCGCCCCGGTAGGTGCTGGCAACTATACGCCTGACGATGAAGGCAACATTTTGAACGCCCAATAATCACCCTCACAAGATGAAACCGGTTCTATCACTTTTCTGTATTGCTCTTGTTCCTTCCCTTGGCTTTGCCCAAGACAACCCCGGATGGCAACAGTCGTCCCAGCCTTACCCTGATATAGCCAATAGCCTGAATGCCACCTCCAGCCTCACGGCGGGAGCCGCACCCACCGGCCCCGGCGCGTTGGGTCAGGCCCCGGCGCTCACACCCGCTCAGGCCACGCAATCCCTGGCAAAGGGAGAATCCGCCGCCGCGCCTGCCCGCGCAATGGGAACGCTCATGCTAAATGGGATCTCCGCCGGTAACGAAGCGGACGAAATCACCCCGGAAATCACCGCGCTTGCCAGCGGATTGAGGAACAACCCTGTCACCATCTTTGAATACGTTCACAACTACATCCGGTATGAATGCTACTACGGCAGCAAAAAGGGTGCCCGCCTGACTCTGATGGAAGGGTCCGGCAACGACTTTGACCAGGCCGCCTTGCTCGTGGCCCTGCTCCGGGCCGCAGGTTATTCCGCATCCTATGAATACGGCCCGTACCTTTTCTCCTATGAGGATCTCGTTGCTTGGTGGGGACTTTCGGAAACACCTTACAGTTACATGACGGATAGCCAGTTCATAGCGTACTACCAACTGCAATCCATCCCGACATCCCAAATCCCCCGGATTCGAAAGCAGTTCACCGCCATACAAAGAGCTTACGGCGCTGGCTATTTTTACATCGAACCCCTGCTGGATGGCTCCGGGAACTTATGGTTGACCATCCCGCTATGTGCCTTGAAATTCACCATCGACGGCACCGATCACATCATTTCACCCGCAGCCAAAGCGTCCACCGCAACCGCCGGAATCAACCTCGCCGCCGCCTGCGGCTACAACCGCACCGACTTGCTGGGCAGTGCGGGTGGCACCACCGGCAGCCCTGATTATGTGCTGGGACTCAATGAAACCGCCATAGG